>USET01000005.1 GCA_900553765.1 uncultured Mycoplasmatota bacterium | reverse complement strand
TTACTTTTTACAACCTCGGTAAGTGCTTTTGCTGTCGCGACGTCCGTTCCGTCATTTACATCGATCATTACGTTGATAATACGTCCTGTAATATAAGCATCTGCACTTTTTACAAAATCGTGACCTTCTAATTCAGTTTCTAATTTCTTTAACTTATCATCAGAAATTCTAACTTTATCAATCCCATCTAAGCGATTTCCATACTCGCTCTTGCTTCCGTCAGGAAATAAAAATCCCCAAACAAAGACACATAGAATAACAAATATCAATAAAAGAATCCCAAAAATTGCGAGACCTTTTTTATGATTCATGATAAATCCCTTCATATTCAATCTCCTTCTCAATCGTCATTCATTATACTATAATTTTGACGTTTTCGCAAATCACATCTGATTTAAAAGCTCTGTTAATAACTCTGTCACTAGCTTTGGATTAGCTTGCCCTTTTGATGCTTTCATGATCTGTCCCATCAAATACTTTTGGGCACGATCCTTTCCAGCTTTGAAGTCACTCACTGATTCTGGATTTTCAGAAAGTACTTTTTGAATCATTTCCGTAAGTGCTTTTGTATCACTAATCTGTTCCATTCCAAGCGTCTTCATCCATTCTAAGGCACTACCACCATTTTCCAAAAGGACAGATAAAATTTGTTTCCCTTGTTTTGAAGAAATTTTCTCACTTTCTAAAAGTCCAACAAGCTCTGCAAAGTTTTCAGCATCAATCTTTAATTCATCTAGACTTAATTTTTCTTTGTTCATGTAAGAAAGTACATCACCAGTTAATAAATTCGCTGCAATCACTGGATTACATTCATCTAAAATAGATTGTAAAAACATGCAGATTTCTTTATTGGAAAGAAGTGTCTTAATATTGTTCTCATTCATACCGAGTTCTACAAATTTTTCTTTAATTTCATCCGGCATCATCGGCATTGAATTTTTCACTTCTTCGATCCAAGCATCACTAATCGTTACAAATGGTAAATCTGGTTCTGGAAAATAACGATAATCATTTCCAGTTTCCTTTTCTCTCATGAGAACAGTCGTATTCGTGTTTTCATCAAACCGTCTTGTTTGTTCTCTTTCGATTTTCTCTCCACGTTCTAGAATTTCTGTTTGACGCTTTATTTCATACTCCAAACTAACCCCTACATATCGAATCGATCCAATATTTTTAATTTCGCATTTCGTACCGAATGGTTCTCCTTCTTCATGCATTGAAATATTAGCATCGCAACGCATACTTCCTTCTTCGATCTTTACATCACTAATTCCAAGATATAGCAGAGTTTCTCGAAGTTTTTCCAAATAGAGCATCGCCTCTTCTGGAGATTCGATCACAGGCCTTGAAACGATCTCGATCAAAGGAACTCCGGCACGATTGAAATTTAATAACGTTCCTCTTTCTCCATGAATACTCTTACAAGTATCCTCTTCGATGTGCATACGTTCAATTTCAATTTTTTTCTTCTTTCCGTTTACTTCGATCTCTAAATATCCATCATACCCAATCGGTGTATCTTGTTGTGTAATTTGATATCCCTTTGGTAAATCTGGATAAAAATAATTCTTACGATCGAAATGCATACGTTTATTGATGTGAAAATGCATGGCATGACAAGCCTTTAATGCCATGTGAATTACTTCTTGATTCAATTTTGGAAGTGTTCCTGGATACCCCAAATCGATCAAAGTCATATTCGTGTTCGCAGGAGATTTAAAATCATTTTTTCCTGTGGAATACACTTTCGCATTACTTTTCAACTCGACATGCACTTCGATTCCTATCGTTGGTTTTAGCATTCAGCACCTCCTTCTTTAGGCATTAAATCTAGATTTAATTTTCCTTCTATAAAACTTGCCAATTGATAAATCTTTTTCTCTTCGAAATAATTTCCAATAATGTGCATCCCAATCGGCAACTTCTCATAGTTGAAGCCAACTGGCAAACTCATTGCAGGAAGCCCTGCCATATTCACTGGAATTGTTAAAATATCATCATAGAAACATTTCAATGCATCATCTTGACGCATTCCAAACGTATAAGCGACATTCGTATTCGTAGGTCCTAACATTAAATCATATGTTTCAAATTGTTTTTTAAACTCTTCTACCATCGCATGACGAATCTGAAGTGCTTTACGATAGTATATATTGGCATTCTCACCAGATAGTACATAAGAGCCAATCATAATACGACGTTTTACTTCATCTCCAAATCCTTCTGCACGGGTATTTTTATATAGTTCCTCAATATTGTGATAATCGTCCGTTCTATGCCCATATCGAATACCATCAAAACGAGCTAAATTACTACTAGCTTCTCCTAGTGCAATAACTTGATAAAGAGGAATTGCATATTCTAGATAATTCATTTCGACAAGATCTACTTGGCATCCGTGTGCTTTTAACATATCCATGACATCAGATATCTTTTCCCTTACTTCAAAGTCGATTTGATCACTCATATAGTAAGTCGGAACGGCAATCTTAAGTCCGCTTACATCTGCACCAATCAAGCTTGTATAATCATCTACAGGCTTTTTACTTGAAGTATAATCATTGTCATCATACCCAGCTAGAATATTTAAAAGAAGCGCATTATCGTAGACATTTTTCGTCATAGGTCCAATCGCGTCTAAACTAGATGCGAATGCAATTAATCCATGTCTAGATACACGTCCATATGTCGGTTTCAATCCGACAATTCCACAAAAACTAGATGGCTGACGGATACTTCCACCAGTATCGCTTCCAAGAGCACATGGCACAAGTCTTGCAGAGACACTACAAGCACTACCACTACTACTTCCTCCAGTTACCATACGATGATCCCATGGATTTAAAGTATTTCCAAAATAACTCGTCTCCCCTGTTGATCCCATTGCAAATTCATCCATATTGGTTTTTCCAATGATAATCATATTTGCCTTTTTGATTCTCTCTACGACAGTAGCATCATAGATCGGATTAAAATCAGCAAGCATCTTAGAAGCACAAGTCGTCGTTAAATTTTTCGTTACAATATTGTCTTTAATAGCGATTGGAATTCCAAACAAAATATTATCTGGTTCGATTTCTTCTAACTCTTTTGCCCGCTTCATTGCACCTTCTTTATCGAGGGTAATAAAAGCGTTTAAATCGCTATTTTCGATTTTTTCAAAAGCCTCTTCCACTAAATCGATCGGCTTAATTTGACGCGTTTTTAATAATTCATGAAGTTCTGTAATTGGTAAATTAAGATAATTATTCATTGACTACCTTCGGTACAACGATGTACATTCCATTTGAATTTTTACTATTTGAAAACGCGTCTTCCTTTGTAATCATGTCTTTTACCTCATCGCTATTATAAAAATTTTCATTTGTCGTAGGACAAATCAACATCTCTTCATCTTCTTTCACTTCTGCTTGATTGATCTTATCGATCTCCGTCAAAATTTGACCTAATTCTTTTTGGTATTTCATAATATCTTGTTCTCTTAAAGTAAGACGAGCTAGATGCGCTACATCTCTTACTTGTTTTATACTTAACTTTGTCATACGCTATCCTTTCATTATGTAGATTCTCGCACTAGAACTTGTTTTCTCTTTGCTGATAAAACCTACCATATCATTATTTTCTTTTAAATAAACTTTCATTTGAATTCCTCCTGGAAATGTATTAGAAAGTTCCGTGCTAATTAATTGACTGATCTTTAATAGTTCGCTCTTGTTCATATATGTGCTGTGAACATCGATTTCTAAGTTTTGCAATCTACCACTTACATAAAGACCTTCTGCCACCATATAAGTTGTAGGAAATACTTCTGCTAGTTTCTTTTTTAAGTTTTGAAAAGCCGTGTAAGAATTCATGTCTTTTTCTTGAACCCAATTAGATTCTAACAATTGATATTGATAGTCGACACTTTGAAAACTGATGTCCGCAGAGGAAGTAATTCCCACTTGTTTAAAACTTCCCGGTAATACTTCATCCGGTCCATTTTGAACATATAATCCGAGTAAAATCTTCACATCCTTCAAATTTTTCTCTTCTCGTAAATACGTTAGCAATTCTTGTGCTCGCTTCTTTCCGAACTCAAGAACAATTGACTCATCCACTTTTTTATATTGATAAGCACCATATTGATTTTGATATTGTTGATATGGGTTTAAAACAACTGCAATACTAACACCTTTTAACTTTCCCTCGCTAGATAAGTAATTTTGTTCATAAATATAAGAAATATACTCTGGTGAAATAGAAATCCCATCGATTGTTACAGTGTCTGCTTGATTCAGTTTTTCCTTCGATAATAGATTCGTCAAGTCTTTTTCGGTCAGATATTGGCCTGCTTGATAATACGTATTATCCGTAGGAAAATAAGATGTAGAAATGTCCATGAGAGAACTCTCCACTTCTTCCCGATCATAGTGGTTTAAAATATGACTGACAACATAATCGTTTGAAACTCCACTTTTATACGGTTCATATACAGAATAACTATCTTCATCGAACTTCAAATCTGTCTTTACTTTCTCCTCTTTTTTACCGCATCCACACAATAATAAAAGAGTACATAGCACTAATACATACTTTTTCATACACATCACCTGGATAAAATAATTATACCACGATTACATAATAGAAAAAAGAAAAAACATGGTTTTACCATGTTTTTCTACAATTACCTGTTGATAGAATATTCTACTGCCGTTGCTCCTACAAGCTCTTGATCCCAACTACTCGTAATCGTTCTTGATGTTCCGTTTGGAATAACCTCACCTACATATCCTATGTTTTCAGCAATCACGTTTCCATCTTTATCTTTGATGTATATGTTGAATGAAAGTAAATATTCATCTTTTCCTGTATCATTGCTTACCTCTGTTACAAGTGTCGCCATTCCATTTTGACTAGATAGTGACGTATTTGTAAGTTTCAATCCTTCCACTACTTGATCTTTCACGATATCCTCACTTGTATTTACTTTTACTTCATCCTCTTTTTTCTCTACTTTTTCTTCTTTCTTATCACAGCCACATCCTGTTGCAAACATTGCTAAACAAGCAACTAATATTATTCCTATTTTCTTTTTCATATATTTCCTCCTATAATTTATCCTATCATTTATGACTCTCTAACAAAAATTACGATACAAGAATTTTTCTCGTTTAATCAAAATCCAAAGGATTTGACGGATCATAATACCCCTTTTTAATTGCGTCTTGATAAATTTGTTCTAGTCTTATATTGCTTTGATTAATGAATGCCTGTCCGTATGTACTTTGCCCAGGCTCGACAACTCGAGGGCTATTCATCCCTATGAGCTCATTATAAACAGAATCTCCATTCACAATCTCTCCATTTTTCTTTATGATAGTAATATCTCGCTCTTCTTCTTCCTTATATTGATCAGCATAGTGTAATATAACATCTATCGCTTTCATATAACATCTTCCAAAATAGTCAATCATCTGCTCCTTATTTAATGTGTTAATATCTAGAGTAGCAGCGATTTCGTTTTGAATTTTAGCTGATAAATTACCAACATCAAACTGGAACATAAATAAATTGACTCCTTTATATTTGTAAATTATAACTTCCTCTCCGACAGATCCTAGCGATTCACTTTCTAAAACGAACTCATCATCGCTTGCCAACGACGTTTCCATTCGGTTACTTAACTCTGTTTTCAACTCAGAATATTGTTCCCCAGGAATTAAATTTAACTGCCATGCTTGATCACTTAAAGGATATTGATCTTCATATAATGTTGTTCCTTCTGTATTCTTTTTAAATTCTGAAATACTAAAATCAGATGTTCCATAATCTTCTAATGCGGGTTCTATTTTCTGTTCTTTTGGTTTTGTATCTTTCTTCCATGGATGGATAACCAAAAGCAAAATAGCCAATATAAGAACAAACAAAACAACAAATAATATTATTAATCTTTTTTTGCTCGATTTATTTTCCATTTTGCTTTCCTCCTATTATCCCCATCCGGTTGTATTTCCGGCTCTATCTTGATCGTAGTACTGCATATACAGGAATGCGTGTTGCCCACTACATAGTGTTGAATGTTTACAATGTACATACCACGTATCTACGCCATAATCTCCCCAACGAATACTATAGTTAGCAAATTGTCCATTCTGTTGACCATAATATGCATAGTAAAGAGTCTCTGACATGTTTTGATTCCATGAAGCTCTAATTCCTTGAGTTCTAACTCCTGCATATCCTTGGAATGCATCGTTACCACGATAAATTAAGTATCTAGCATCATAACTACTTGCTCCCCAAGATCCTGCTCCAGAATACCAAACTTGGAAATCCGCATAACGTTTTACTGGTGCAACATTATCGGCTCCAACCCATGCAGCTTGTGCTACCGAACAACGATTAGATCCATCGTAATTGTTCGTATTCGTACAAACTTTATAACAAATATATTTAGATGCAGTGCGAGTTGATGTTCGTCCACCACCATGGTTCTCTAAATATCCTGTCGGCCATTGATTTGCACCAGCATAAGAGCAACTTGTATCCGTATCATCTAACGTATAATATTTTACTCCACTTGCGGCAGAAGCATTTACGGAGAATGTTCTCGTCTTTGCCCAACCACTAAATGAGGTTGCTCCTGGGTTCACAAGCGTCCAATTTGAACGAATCGTAACCGTTCCTATTGCTTTTGCAGCAATCGTATTACCACTGACTGTTGCTAAGCTTGTATTTGTCGACGACCAACTCTTTCTCGTATAACCGCTTGCTGTCATATTTGGTGCGGTTGTAGACTTTCCAACATCCACAGTTACTTTTTGTTGTGCCCCAGTAATATCATTATTAAATACTACTGTTGTAACAGCTTGCCAATGTGCGTAAATTGTCACATTCGATGCTGGCATCACGGTTGAGCTTGAGACTTGAGTCCCTCCACTTGCCGCTGTAAACCATCCTAAGAATCTATAATTTGCCTTTGTTGGTGTTGGTAAAGTCCCATAAGTTGAACCCGCTGTTACCTTTTTACTTGTTGGACTAACACTTCCTCCGTTTGCATTGTAAGTAAGTGTAAATTGATTTTGAATTAACTTACTTACCGCAGCAGATTGAGTTTGTAATCCAACTCCGTTCGTACACCTTGCACGGAAATTGTATGTTCCGGTTGCTAAACTTCCAAATGTATATGTTGTGTTTGTACCATTTGCTACATAGCTTGCTCCATTGTCTTTACTAAATTCAACCTTCGTAATTCCAGATTGTGCATCTGTACAGGTTGCTTTTAATGTTGCACTGTTATACGTTGTTGAACTTACTGCAACTGTTGCTGATGGTGCCGAAGTATCAATTTGTGTTACTGAGAATGAACTTGCTGTTACATAGTTCGTTCCATCTGTGATTCTTGCAATAATCGTTCCATTTGCCGTAAATGTTACTTGCTTTGTCGTTGCTGGACTTGCAACAGTCGTCCAACTTCTTCCTCCATCTAAACTATACTGATATGTAAAGTTAGATTGTCTTGCTGGATACGTAATCGTCACAACTTTCTTAGTCTGCCATCCTGTTTTATCTACCGCATAGGTTGGCGTTCCAATCGAATTTGTCGATCCACTTACTGCTGTTGATGTGGCTGTCATTCCAGATCCATTCGTACATCTTACTTTGAAGTTATACGTTCCTGTCTTTAGTCCCGTAAACGTATAAGTTGTATTCGTTCCTCCAGAAACATAACTACTTCCGTTATCTTTACTGTATTCAATTTTTGTTATTCCAGATTGCGCATCCGTACATGTTGCTTTAATCGCAATTGAGTTCGTTGTTTTCGTCGATACTGCAGCAACTGCACTTGGTCCTGTCGCATCAACTTGTGTAACTGAGAATGAACTTGCTGTTACATAGTTCGTTCCATCCGTTACTCTTGCAATCAATGTACCATTTGCCGTAAACGTTACATTTTGTGTCGTAGCCGGACTTGCAACAGTTTTCCATGTCTTTCCACCATCCGTACTATACTGATATGTATAATTAGACTGTCTTTTTGGATACGTGATCGTCACAACTTTCTTAGTCTGCCATCCTGTCTTATCTACTTTATACGTTGGTGCGGAAATAGCATTCGTCGTTGCACTCACTGCACTTGACGTTCCGACCGTTCCAGAACCGCTTGTACATCTTACTTTGAAGTTGTAAGTTCCAGTTTTAAGTCCACTAAATGTATAAGTTTTACTAGTTCCAGCATCTACAAACGATCCACCATTATCTTTACTGTACGCATATTTTGTAATACCTGAATCTCCTGCTGTACACGTTGCTGAAAGTGTAACACTGTTACTCGTCTTTCCAGTTACTGCAAGTGCTGCAGATACTTTTGTCGTATCGATCTGTGTCACCGCAAATGAACTTGCTGTTACATAGTTTGTTCCATCCGTTACTCTTGCGATAACTGTTCCAGTCGCTGTAAATGTAATTTGTTTTGTCGTTGCTGGAGCCGCAACTGTCGTCCAACTTCTTCCTCCATCTAAACTATATTGATATGTGAAGTTAGATTGACGTGCTGGATATGTAATTGTAACGACCTTACTTGTTGCCCATCCTGTTTTATTGACTGAATACGTTGGTGTTCCAATCGTATTTGTCGCTCCTCCAACAGATGCTGATACCGTTTTTAATCCAGATCCATTCGTACATCTTACTTTGAAGTTGTAATTTCCTGTTTTTAATCCCCCAAATGTATAACTTGTACTCGTGTTACCGGATTCGTAGCTTGAACCATTATCTTTGCTATATTCGATTTTGGTAATTCCTGATTCGACATCTGTACATGTCGCTTTCAACGTTACACTGTTACTTGTCTTTGATGCGATACTTGCTACTGCACTCGGTGCGGTTGGATCGACTTGTGTAACTGCAAATGAACTTGCCGTTACATAGTTCGTTCCATCGTAAATTCGTGCGATTACAGTTCCATTTGATGTAAATGTAACAGTTTGCGTCGTCGCTGGACTCGCAACAGTTTTCCAACTAGATCCACCATCTGTACTATATTGATATACAAATTGACTCTCTCGCTCAGGATATGTGATCGT
This sequence comes from uncultured Mycoplasmatota bacterium, assembly GCA_900553765.1. Taxonomy (GTDB): domain Bacteria; phylum Bacillota_I; class Bacilli_A; order RF39; family UBA660; genus Fimihabitans; species Fimihabitans intestinipullorum. The sequence continues at coordinate 11,084 of USET01000005.1, read as the reverse complement.
TACTACTTTCTTTGGCTGCCATCCTGTTTTATCCACTTTATACGTTGGTGGATTTATCACATTCGTTGCTACAGTTAACGTACTAGACACTGTTTGTAATCCTGATCCATTTGTACACCTTGCTTTAAAATTGTATGTACCAGCTTTTAATCCACTAAATGTATAATTTGCGTTGACTCCACTACTTACATAACTTGAACCGTTATCTTTACTAAATTCAATTTTTGTAATTCCTGATTGTGCATCTGTACATGTTGCCTTTAGCGAAACAGAATTACTCTTCTTAGATGTACTTGTAAGTGATACCGTTGGTGCGGTTGTATCGATTTGTGTTACTGCAAATGAACTTGCTGTTACATAGTTTACTCCATCCGTTACTCTTGCGATAACTGTTCCATTTGCTGTAAAAGTAAGTTGTTTTGTCGTTGCCGGAGCTGCAACCGTCGTCCAACTTCTTCCTCCATCCAAACTATATTGATATGTGAAATTAGACTGACGTGCCGGGTATGTAATCGTCACAACCTTCTTCGTTTGCCATCCTGTTTTATCTACTGCATATGTTGGTGTACCTATTGCATTTGTTGCACTATTAACTGTCGTAGACACTGTTTGAAGTCCCGAACCATTCGTACATCTTACCTTGAAATTGTATGTTCCTGTCTTCAAACCTGTAAAACTATACGTCGTTTTCGTTCCCCCAGAAACATAGCTACTTCCATTATCTTTGCTGTATTCTATCTTCGTGATACCCGATTCGTTATCTACACACGATGCCGATAGGTTAGCTGAATTACTTGTCTTGCTAGCTACTGACACAGTTGCACTCGGCGCTGATGAATCGACTTGTGTGATAGATAAACTGCTCGCTGTCTTATAGTTGACACCATCTGTTACCCTTGCAATTAACGTTCCATTGGTTGTAAATGTTACTTGTTGTTGTGTAAGCGGTGCAGGTACCGTCGTCCAACTTCTTCCTCCATCCAAACTATATTGATATACATAATTAGATTCTCTTGCTTGGAATGTAATCGTTACAACCTTCTTTGGCTGCCATCCTGTTTTATCGATTGCATAAGTTGGTGTAATCAACTCTAGTGGATTTCCTGACAATGTTGCACTCTCACTCTTTAACCCTGCTCCGTTAGTACATCTTGCCTTAAAGTAATATGATCCTTCCGATAAATTATTGAAAGTATAAGTGTCTTTTGTGCCTCCATCGACATATGTCTTTCCGTTATCTTTGCTGTATTCTATCTTGCTAATACCAGACTTATCATCAGTACATGTCGCTTTTAACGTGATCGAATTACTCGTTCGCCCACCCATGGCGATCACTGATGTTGGTGGTGTCGTATCAATTTGTGTCACTGCAAAGCTACTTGCCGTCTTATAGTTGACACCATCTGTAATTCTTGCAATGACTGTTCCGTTTGCTGTAAATGTAATTTGTTGTTTTGTTTCAGGGCTTGCGACTTCTTTCCAAGATTTACCACCATCTAAGCTATACTGATATACAAAATCTTCTTCTCTTGCTGGATATGTAATCGTTACAATCTTCTTTGGTTGCCATCCTGTCTTATCTACTGCGTATGTTGGTGGAATAATATCATTTGTCGTAGCACTAACTACATTACTTGTCGTCTCTAAGCCGGCACCATTTACAACCCGTGCTTTTAATTGGTAACTACCAGTTTTTAATTTTTTAAAAGTATACGTCTTACCAGCACCAGCATTTTCCCAAGTTTTTCCGTTATCTTTACTATAATAAATGGTTCCAATTCCACTTTCTTTGTCCTCTCCTGTTGTAGTCACAGTAATACTATTAGTTGTTTTTTTCGTTACTGCTATAGCAACGTCTTCTGGTGGAGTTGAATCAATTTGCGTTACTGAGAACGTACTTGCTGTCTGATAAGACAAGCCATCATAAACTCTCGCCACAATTGTACCAGGTTGTGTAAATTCTATTTTCTTTTCATTTCCTGTCTTGACGACAATCCATGTTTTTCCACCATCTAAACTATAATCAAAAATTAGTCCTTCTTCTCGTTCTGGATATGTAATTGTCACTGTCTTCTTTGGTGCCCATCCTACTTTGTCAATTTTATATGTCGGCAATAATGGATTAGCAACTTCGCTACATTTTCCTTTTTCAATCCGATAGTCTTTATTCGTTCCAAAGACACACCAAGTATCATTTTCTACTTGTAATCTAACAAGTCCAGATTTATTTAAAGATATCAGCCCACTTCCATCAAATTCTCCTTTTACCGGAATCATTTTTGTATCGAACTCTCTATCTTCTATATATTGAATATCGGTTTGATTGACTACGTATTGTCCTATCGCTTTCATATCATGTTCACTATTATATTGCTCTACTGATGCAACAACTGACTTGACATTTTCTAAAAAGCGATCCTTCCTCGTCTCCTCGATAATTCCCATCACGATAGGAATCGTAATTACGGCAAGTACTGCCAAAATAACAATTACCGCTAATATTTCTATTAACGTAAACCCTCTTTTATTTACTTTCATCGCAATCACTCCGTACTAGTCTATCATATTTCAAGTATACTATATGGTAGAAGTTTCGTCAATAAAATCGATTTGATTTCAAATAAAAAGTCCCTCACGGGACTATTTTTCGTAATCGCAATTGCTACATTTAATTTTATCTTTCTTCTCCGTCAACATACTTCCACACTCTGGACATTTCTCTCCTGTAGGACGATCCCAATAGGCAGTTTTACATTTCGGAAAATTGTTACAACCATAGAAAAGTTTACCACGTTTGCTTTTACGTTCGATAATTTTTCCATCGCAATTTGGACAATCACAAACGACAACTTCTTCTTTTGGCTGTGCCTTGATATATTTACATTCTGGGTAATTACTACAAGCTACAAACTCTCCATAACGTCCTTTACGTACGACTAAATCACTTCCACATTCTGGACAAACTTCTCCCGTTTTTTCAGGGGCTTTCTTCTCCATTTGATCAAACGCTTCTTTTACGGCAGGTTCAAAATCTTTGTAAAATTCTTCCAACGTTTGATACCAAACTTTTTTACCTTCTGCAATTTCATCTAAATCTTCTTCCATTGCAGCAGTATATTTTACATTAATAATATGCGAGAAGTGTTCTTGTAATCGATCCGTTACTTCAAATCCAATTTCCGTTGGCTTAAACTTTTTCTCTTCTAAAACGACATACCCTCTCGTTTTAATGTTATCCATAATCGTCGCATAAGTACTTGGACGACCAATCCCTAATTCTTCCATCGCTTTTACTAGCTTGGCTTCCGTATAGCGAGCTGGTGGTTTTGTAAAGTGTTGTTCTTTCGTAATATCGTTTGATACGATCACATTTGATTGATATTCGTCTAATGGTGGCAACGTATTTTCTTTCGTATCTTCATAGTCTTGATATACCTTTAAATATCCGTCGAAGACAATCACTTGACCGGTTGCCTTAAATTGATAATCATTGTTGTCTAAAATTACAGTCGTATTTTCCGTTTTTGCATCTTTCATGAGGGATGCTAAAGCACGATAATAAATCATACGATATAATTTAAATTCATCATCAGATAGGTATGGTCTTACATTTTCTGGTGTCCTTTCGATGCTCGTTGGTCGAATCGCTTCGTGTGCATCCTGAACGTTTTCCGTCTTCTTTGCCATTTTGACATATCCTAAATATTCTTTTCCATACTTCGCTTCGATCCACTGATAAGTGCTACCGATAAATTCGTTTGATAAACGTGTTGAATCCGTACGCATGTAAGTAATAAGTCCGACTGTCTCATCGGCAAGTTCAATTCCTTCGTATAACTTCTGCGCAACACTCATCGTTCTCTTTGCATTCATATTTAATTTATTCGAAGCATCCTGTTGTAACGTACTTGTCGTAAAAGGTAATTTTGACTTCTTATTCTTTACTTTTTTATCGACTGATTCTATCTTAAATGCATTGGAAAGTTGATCCAACACCTCGTTTGCTTCTACCTCGTTATGAATTTCAAAGTCTTTGTGGTTCTTTTGAAATAAATCCGCATCAAATTCTTTAAAGTGGGCATGAATCGTCCAGTATTCTTCCGCTTGGAATGCCTCGATTTCACGTTCGCGATCGACGATTAGTTTAAGTGCGACAGACTGTACTCTTCCTGCTGACTTTCCACCAGTTTTTGCCTGCATTAACTTACTCAATCGAAACCCGATGATACGGTCTAAAATACGACGTGTCTCTTGTGAATTTACAAGATTTTGATCAATTTTACGTGCATGTTGAAATGCATCTAATACTGCATTTTTCGTAATCTCGTGAAATACGACACGATCGTAATTGTTCTCTTTTAATCCCAACGTGTCATATAAATGCCAACTGATCGCTTCTCCCTCGCGGTCGGGGTCGGTTGCAAGATATACAAAACTTGCATTTTTTACATCTTTCTTTAATTCATCAATCGTCTTTTTCTTTCCTTTGATCGTCGTATACTTCGGTTTAAAATGGTCTTCGATATCGACACCTAATCCATATTTTCCACTCGTTGAAAGATCTCTAATATGACCTTTACTCGATACGACTTTGTAATCTTTTCCTAAGTATTTTTCAATTGTCTTAGACTTACTAGGAGACTCCACAATCACTAAATTCTTTGCCACCTAATCACTTCCTTTTTTTATACCACTCATTTATACACTATAAATTTTGCTTTGTCAACTCTATTATTATGATTCTGCACTCTTCTTTTCTTTCCTTTTATTCTCTCAATCCGGCCTCACATTTATTTCCCCACGTATCGACGAGTGTATGATTTTTATAGATATTTAAAACCTCGCAATGGTTTGGACATTTCTTACACTCACGGCCAATGGTTTCAAACGAAACATCGCGCATATCTAAAGAAAATACTTGGTCACTTTTCTCTCTCATCGCAAGTTCCGCAATTCCGATCGCTCCCATGAGATGACTATCCGGATCGACGATCACAGGCATCCCTAAAATTTCTTCAAATTGTTTTACAACTCCTATATTTTTAGAAACTCCTCCCTGGAAGATAACAGGACCTACAATCTTTTTTCCTTTTCCAACGTTGTTCAAGTAATTTAAGACAATACTCCGACACAAACCGGCAACGATATCTTCTTTCGCATATCCGATCTGCGCTTTATGAATCAGGTCTGACTCAGCGAACACTGTACACCTTGCAGCAATCTTGACGGGATTTTTCGAACGTAATGCCATCTTGCCAAATTCGTTAATATCGATACCGAGTCTTTTCGCTTGGCTCGATAAAAAGGATCCTGTCCCTGCTGCACATAACGTATTCATAGCATAGTCGACAAGCCTTCCATTCGACAACAAGATAATCTTAGAATCCTGCCCACCAATTTCTAAAATCGTCCGTGCATCTGGATATCGTGATAACGTTCCCTTCGCATGGGCTGTAATTTCGTTTTTCACGACGTTCGCATTCATCAAAAGACCGATCAATTTTCGTGCGCTCCCCGTCGTTCCAATTCCATGAATCTCATAATCTTTTGGCAATTCATTTTGAATCAACTTCATCAATTTTCTAACAGCTTCTGTAGGATTTCCCTCCGTCCATATATAGGAAGATGCAACAACCTTATGATTTTCATCGATGACGACTGCTTTTGTAGAAATACTTCCAATGTCAATTCCTAAATAACCTTTTCTCATTTTTCCTTCCTCTTTTCCTTCAACATATCGTAAAACGCTTCTAATCTCGTTTCGATTCCTACTTCCGTCGTTCCAGCATCAAACGTAAAAAAGATTACGGGAACATCATAGTCATGACAGATCTTCTGAATGATAGGCATCGCACCAATTTCCGGAGTACAAAATGATGATTTGATATGAATGATTCCATCATAGCCTTCTTCACATAGATACTTCGCCCATGCGATATTGTCTGCAGCATCCGCACCCATCTTATATTTAATATATCGAGATGCGAAACGTAATAAATATTTTATATGGTGTTTCTTTTGAAACAATAAATAGTTTACATTCGTAAATCGTTTAATAGAAATATGATACTTTGCTAATGCTTTTTCTAAATAGTAATTAGAGAATGGCTCCATCAAAGTATAAAGTTCTCCAATCACACCAACACGAATTGGATGAAGTTCTTCTTTTAGTGGGAGTGCATACATCTTCTTCATATATTCTTTATATCTTTGTTTTAATTGTGTCATATTTTTTACCTTCATGAATTTATGCAGCATCTCTCGCTCTAAATTTTCAAAACTTCCCTCTTCTTTTTCAAACCCGATTCTCTTGCGTACCTCATCTTCAAAGTGGTCCATATATGCAACCATACGTTTTGTAATCCGCGCATACTTCAAAAACTTACGGATCTGAAACTTGGGATCGATCTCTTTTACCATACGATACATGCGGCTTATATTCATCTTTCCCTTACTTACTAAATTTACATACTCAAATTGATATCCTAAACTTTTTAATATTTCAATCTGTAATTCACTATAGTAACCATACTTACAGCCACCACCAGCCTGCAATAAAATATTAGCACCATTTTCTAAACTTTCTATTAAAGTCCCCAAAGTATATTTAAATGGGGTACAAACAAAATCTGGACTATATTTCGTACCTAACTCAATCGTACGACTCGTAATTTTAGGAGCGACTAAAATCTTACAATGGAATACATGTGAAAGTAAGTACTTCACAGGGACATAATAATTTCCCATATGTGGAAATGAAATCACTTTTTTCTTATCTTTCATACAACATATCCATAAAACTTTCTATTCTAGTTTCTATTCCTGCTGTCGCATCCATATCATCGATCACTAAATTTAAATGTGGCAAATGAATTTTTCGCATGACAAGTTCATTCACCAATGAGTCTGGTCCACATGGAAAAGTTGAAATAAATATCACCCCATCAATCTGATTTTCTAATAGTGCGATCGATCCAATCGCCTCTTTTTGATATTTCCAATAAAGTTCTCGACTATATTTTTTTGAAGCCTTTCGCGTAACACTTTCATCAAACTCATCACTATAAATCAGTACACCACTATTTTTTTCAATTTGATCAGCTATTGGTTTCATGAAATAATCATCGTGAATCGTATAAGAATGTCCAACGACTAACACTTTAAATCCACTGCTACTCATACGATTATAATTCTTAGAAATTTGTTTATTCTGAATCATCTCATCCATTTTACAAGCAAGAGAATATGCCTTTCTGATTTCAGAATAACTTTTAGATAGCTGTCTTCCCATTTTGAAAAATCCCTTTTTCTCCGTTTCGTGATTTTCATAATCTATATTGTAATTTAACAAAGGAACGTCAATTAAATTCTTAACAATATCGTAGGCTGCTAAAAAATTCGTACACGTCTGTAAATCTGTTCCGTAATTGTCGATCCGTGGAACGATGATATAATCTACCTTTCCTTTTAGCGAGGTTACATGTCCTAGATAGGTCTGAAAAGATAGGCACATTTCATCATTTGCAAGTCGTTTGCCATTTTTGATCACTTGTTGATTCGTTTTTTCACTTTCCACAACTTCGCACCCGAGATGCTCGAAGAAATATCGCCATTTCGTATGAAACTCTTGATAGAATAATCCTCTTGGGATACCAACTCGAATCTTGTCCATATCATCACCTATCATGATCCTATGAATACAAAAAACAATTTATGTATATTTTTTTGAAACTCTCTCACAATAAAGATGGGAGGTTCTTATGAAACAAGATACAAATAAACATATTCACTGTGATGTACAAGATTGTAAATACAATCATTGTGACAGTAACTATTGCAAATTAAATGAAATCAAAGTGTGCAGTTGTGCTCCACAAGAAGAAAAAGAAGCTACAATGTGTGATAGTTACGTAAGAAAAGAAGACGAGCAATAAACTCGTCTTCTTTTTAAAAGTATAAATTTTCTCGTTTTTCACTTCCTAATAAAGTTCTAGGTCCGTGGCCTGGATATAACGTAGTATCATCTGGATATTGTTTTAATCTTTCGATACTCTTTTGCATCTCTTTCATACTACCTGTTTCTAAATCTGTTCTACCGATACTTCTATAGAATACGAAATCTCCTACGATCATCACTTTTTCTTCTTCGAAATAATACGTAACAGAATCACTAGAATGTCCAGGTGTAAACATTACTTGAAACTTAAATGGCCCAATCTGGTACTGTTTTTCTTCTAAAGATGCCCGATCATAGACTGGAACATGATATTTTGATACAAGTTCCTCCAATGCTCCTACGTGATCGAAATGGCGATGTGTAATGAGAATCGCATGTACATTCCTCTTTCCAATCGCATCGATAATCTTACCTGCTTCATCTCCAGGATCGACGATCAAAAGATCCTCACCCTGTTCTAATAGATAACAATTTTCCTCTAAAGGTCCAACGACAACAGAATTAATTTTCATCATTCTCTTTTAACCTCTCTATCTTTTCAATACCTGGGAAAGTTTTTTCTAGTAATGATATTCTAGCTAATTCTGGCACTTCACACCCACTCGCACGTTTGTGTCCGCCACCACCATATGTTTTGGCTAATTTTCCGAGATCTACTTTATCGTTACAACTGCGGAAGCTTACTCCTCCACCTGCATTTACAATTGCGATAAAATCAACTTCTTTTTCATACTGTAATGCGAGTTCGTTACCTAATTCACTGCGATATTTTTCTGCAAAGACGATACCAACCGGATGTCCATCAATCGTTGCTTTCCACATTTCTTTTGATTTTTTTGCAACATAATTTTGAATTCGTAACTCTTCTATTTCTAAAAGTTGCTCTTCAAACTCACTGAAGTAGAAATGATGTACTTGTTTTAATCTTTCCGTGTAGCATTCGATATATTTTTCTTTTCCATATAAGTCGAATAATTGTCCCAACTGTTTAGCTCTGATTTCTCCATTTTTAAACCAACACCATGTATCCAATTGTCTTACAAGTTCGACGTATTCTTCTAAAGCTGTGTTGTGTGTGAAAACATCAGGAAACTTTCTTTTTAAATATTGATAAAATAAAGTCGTTCCACACTGCTCAACTCCATTTGCATCCGTTACAACGACGGTAGCAAAATCATACTCTCCAACAAATAAATTACTTGCGTGATGATCAAAGACACGTACTTTATGTCGCCACTCTTTATGACTTTGCAATAACTCACAAGTCTCTTTTGGAAGTCCTAAATCAGTAATATACAACATATCGTACTGTTGACTTTCTGGATTTTCTAAAAAAGATTTCACACATTCAGCCACTTCTGATACTTCCACTAAAGCGTAATCTACATGTCCAAACACCATATTACACAATATGACAGGACTTGCTCCATCGATATCTCCTCCATGTGATATGATAAAAGGTTTCATTTTTTCCCTCCTTCCAATATTTTCTTTACTGGTCCATATGTCTTTCTATATCCTTCAATTAACCCATACGTTTCAATTGCTTCTAGATGTTGTTTTGTCGGATATCCTTTATGCTTTCCAAAACCATACATTGGATATTTATGATCTAGTTCTATCATCATACGATCTCTCGTTACTTTGGCAATGACACTTGCCGCTGCAATCGTAATACTTTTTGCATCGCCCTTGATAATCGACGTCGTATCAATATCGACATCCAGAGGCATCGCATCGACTAAAACATGCTCTAAAGGTATTTCTTTCGCAACTTTTTCAATTGCTTCTATCATCGCTTCTTTGCTTGCCTGATAAATATTAATTTCATCGATTCTCTCTGGAGAACACATACCTATTTTGACACATACTGCATGTTCCATAATATAATCGTAAAATAGTTCTCTTTTTTTCTCAGTTAACTTTTTAGAATCCGTAAGTCCTTCTAATACAAAATCGTGTGGTAATACGACACATGCTGTAACTACTGGTCCAATCAAAGGGCCTCTTCCTACCTCGTCGACTCCACCGACATAATCGATTCCCTTTTCCCACAATTCTTTTTCATATGCATATAAATCTACCGTGTTCATGTTATTTCTCCTTGCTTCTTATCTTCTCTCTGTTTCAAATATACTGGGATATATGCAATCAATACCATAATCATTCCAGTTATCTCTAATATCAAAAGTGGATAGTTAAAATATTTTAAAAATGGATATAACTCAAATACATGTGCTGGAATCTCACTCGAAAAAATATAGTTCGTTTTAAAGATCATATTAAATCCAGTTGCAAATAATAATACTATGTTTGCTACGATCAATACTTTCCACAAATCCTTCTTTTGAATATGAAAGTCATATGCGTAATATAAGAAGAAACTTCCTAGTAAGAAAACATGGTGACTGATAATCCACTGATAAAAAATAAACGAATCAAAACTACTTACCATCTTAGGCCATATAATTGCCGGTACTGGTCCTATAAACGCTAAGAAGTAAATCACGTGATACCAACTTCTCTTTCGTAGTAAACAAGCAATCATAAAGGAAAAACTTGCGATATAACAAAAGTGAATTGGCAGATGATTTTTCCAAGTATAAATACCATAATAAGCAAACCCATTATAATAGATCAACATATTTAGATAAAGAACTATAACCAATCCATATTTTATTATTTTCTTTGTTCGATCACTTAAATGATAAATTTGATGCCTGTAACGATAGATTAGTCCAAGCCCAATCACAACAAATAAAATTAATGAGATATGAAGTGGTCCAAATAACGTAAACGTAGTTCCTGCAACTTCATCTACAAAAAACTCCCTCATATATGTGCTCCTTACTTTCTTACATTATACCATAGATCGCTCTTTATCTACAAAGTCTAAAAATAAAAAAGACTAAGTTAATGAAAACTTAGCGTATTGATATTTTCCACTTATTAAAGTCTTCATTTAATCCTAATCTTTTTGCTCTTCCTGCTTTTCTTTTTTCACTTACCGGATATTTTTGTATCATGTATAAAGCAGCTGTAAAATAACGAGCGATCGCCTCATCAGGCCTTCCAGGATATTCTTCTTTCAGTCTAGTATATATTGCATGTGCTAATTCTAAACTAC
>USET01000004.1 GCA_900553765.1 uncultured Mycoplasmatota bacterium | reverse complement strand
GAAAACTACTTAGGTTGCTCGTGAGAAATCATAAGAAGACAGTCTTGTTGACAGAGCAGGATCTTCCTTCGTTTGTCGATCACGTACTTCCAAAAGTATTGAAGTTTGATGAACATATGAAGATCGCGCCCTCACTCCAGGATCGATTCCAAATAGGGAAATGGGTACCTAGATTGTATTTCGAAAAAAGAAAAAAAGAGATTGTAGCACATATACATCTCAAGGATCATGAGGAAGAATTTGATATTTATAAGAAGGATGAGAATCGATATTACGTATATTCTCATCGTATGGTAGAAGAGATCGAATCACTTCTCGTTCACTATGGATTCCGCCGTGTGAAAGATGAATTTGTTTTAAAAGACGAAGAAGCTGTGATATATTTTATCGAACGAGGTATGTATGTCATTAGTGAACAATATGATACGATGATCGAATCATCGCTCAAGAAGATGAAAGTAAATCGAAAGACGAAAGTAGAAAGTAGTTTTCGAATTGGGCAGGATCGTATTTTAAATTATGAATTTCAATTAGAAGGGGTAGAACAAGAAGATTTTTCAAATGTGTTAGAGGCGCTTGCTAAGAAGAAAAAGTACGTGCAATTGAAATCGGGGGATTACCTCGATCTAGAGCAAGAGGCGTTGGAAGAATTTGATCAAGTCTATCAGTCTCTCGGATTTTCTAATTACGATCCAAAAGGGAATTTGCCGATCTATGAATGTGTTCGATTATTAGAGATGGGGAGACACCAATTAGGAACACTTTCTTTAGATGACTCAGTCGAAAAATATATGGAGGAATTTAAAACTTATAAGGATCAAAAAGTTAAGTTTACGAAAGAAGAGTCTATTTTGCGCGATTATCAAATGACGGGTGTGAAATGGATGCTCATGATTGCCCATCTCGGGTTTGGTGGTATTTTAGCAGACGAGATGGGACTTGGAAAATCGTTACAGACGATCGTATATATTAAACATCGATTAAAGGAAGATCCTAAGAGAAAGTTTTTAATTGTCGTACCGACTTCTCTTGTATATAACTGGCAAAACGAATGGGAGAAATTCGCGCCTCATATACATTATGAAGTGATTCATGAAACCAAAGAGAAACGTCAAAAGAAATTGGAACATTTAGAAGATTGCCAAGTGGTAATTACGTCGTATGGAACGTTACGCAACGATATCGATTTTTATAGAGATATTTGTTTTGATACTTGTTTGATTGATGAAGCACAGAGTATTAAGAATGTCGGGTCTGAAACGACGATGGCGGTAAAACAAGTTGTAGCAAACACTAAATTTGCTTTGACAGGAACTCCGATTGAAAATTCTGTTTTGGAACTTTGGAGTATATTCGATTATCTTATGCCGGGATTTTTAGGAGATCTACCAAGCTTTAAAGAGCGATATCAAATTAAGAATTTAGAAGAGAGTGCGGAAGCATTAGATGAATTGCGTTCTTTGATTTCTCCATTTATCTTGCGGAGAAGAAAATGTGATGTCTTGAAAGATCTACCTGCGAAGATAGAAAATAATGTTTACGTAGAATTAAGCGATGAACAAAAAGCACTCTACGTTCAAACGTTAGAGGAGACAAAACTCAAAATCGAGGAAGCAGTTGCCGATTCAGGATTTCAAAAAAATCAATTTCTCATACTGTCTCTTTTGATGAAACTACGACAGATCTGTATCGATCCAAGGTTGTTATTTGAAGGTGGTTGCATCGGTAGTAAGATGGAGACAGTGATCGATCTTGTGAGTCAGATCAAAGAAAATGGACACAAGATTTTACTGTTTTCTCAGTTTCCTTCCGCATTAAAGTTATTGATTCCAAAACTAGAAGAAAAGGGAATTTCCCACGCTTACTTGGATGGGCAAACCAAAAGCAAGGAACGTATGCGGTTAGTAGAAAATTTCCAAAAGAATGATGAGACTGTATTTTTGATCTCATTAAAAGCAGGGGGAACGGGACTGAATTTAACGAGTGCGGATGTCGTAATCCACTTAGATCCTTGGTGGAATCCACAAGTTGAAAATCAAGCGACCGATCGATCTCATCGTATTGGACAGAAGAATGTCGTAGAAGTGATTAAATTGATTACTAAAGGTACGATCGAAGAGAGAATCGTCGAACTTCAGAGACGTAAAAGTGAATTGAGTGCTCGTTTGATCGATCAGGGTTCAGAGACAGCAGATACGATGCTTACTAAGTTATCGGAAGAAGATCTTTGGTCTTTACTAGGTGGAACAGAATCAAAATTCTAGATTTTCTAGAATTTTTTTGTGACGAAATCGTCATTTCAAAATCGAGAAATTATAGTATAATATAGGCTATGAGGTGGTAATATGACCAAGATATTACTCGTCGAAGATGATGAGAGCATTCGTTTAGGATTACGGTATTATCTAGAACAAGAGTCTTATCAAGTTCTCGAAAATAGTACAGTGAAAGAAGCAATCAGAACAGTTGAAGACGACCCAGAGATCGATTTGATTTTATTAGACTTAAATTTACCAGATGGGAATGGATTTGATCTGTTTCGCACGATCAAGGAAAAACACGATATTCCTGTGATCTTTTTGACAGCTAACGATCTTGAAGTATCGATCGTCATGGGACTCGATATGGGAGCGGATGATTATATTACAAAACCATTTAAGGCGCGTGAACTGATCTCTCGTATGAAGGCAGTGTTGCGCCGGACGAAGGGAAAGCAAAACAGCAATGTGATTCAAATCCGCGCTCTTGTCATCGATTTGGAACAGGCAAAGGTGTTAAAAAACGGAGTCGATGTCATGTTGACAGCGTTAGAATATAAAATTCTATTGATTCTTGCTCTAAACCCGAATACAGTATTTACGCGCGAGAAAATTTTGGCTGATATTTGGGATGTCAACGAAGCGTATGTCAATGATAATACATTAACTGTTTATATTAAGAGAATTAGGGAAAAGATCGAAGATGATCCGATGCATCCTAAAATTATATTGACGGTACGAGGAGTTGGATATAAAGTGGGTGACGTATGTTAGAAAGTAAGTATTTACACCGATTGATGATCATCTTTATAACGCTTGTCTTTTTGACGACTTGTATCATGCTTTTATGGACGAGACAGCACTACCATATGTACGAACAGGAATTGATCGAACAAAATGCAGAACTTACAGGATCGATCATCTCTCGTCATCCTGAGTTAGAAGAAGATATTATAGAATCGATTTTAAGTGATGAAAATAACACGGAAGTTGGCATGGAAATATTAGAAAAATACGGGTTAGGAGATACGGAAGCTTATTATCGTATCCACGATTTACGTGCGCTAGAAGAGAAGATGGAAACGGATGCGATATGGATGGTGTTAATTTCATTTGGAATCGTCGCCTTGGTTTTCTTCTTTTATGTTGTAAGAGAGCATAAAAAAGTAAAAGAGTTGAATCGGTATATGAATCGGATTTTAAATGGCGATTATAGTTTGGATATCCGCGATTATGAAGAAGGCGAAATGAGCCATTTGAAAAATGAGATATATAAGATGACAATCCTCTTGAAAGAAAAGTCAGATGGTGCGATGAAGGATAAATTAGCGCTAGAAGAAACGTTATCCGATATATCTCATCAGATCAAAACACCACTTACGAGCATGTATGTGATGAATGATTTACTTTCTGATTCTGATATGGATGCTGATACAAGACAGGAATTTTTAAACAAAAATAGAAAACAATTAGAGCGAATCGAGTGGCTCGTATCGTCTCTTTTAAAATTGTCTCGGATGGAAAGTGGTATGGTGCAAATGAAACATGATCGTATCAATGTGAAAAAACTCGTGACAAAAGCGATCGATCCACTACGCATTCCAATTGAATTAAAGAATCAGAAATTAGTTGTCAATATCAAGAAAAATTTATCTATCATTGGAGATGAAGCATGGCTGACAGAAGCTCTAGTGAATATTTTGAAAAATGCACATGAACATACGGATGAGGAAGGAACGATTACGATCAGTGCGAGTGACAATCCGATTTACAAAGAGATTTCAATTGCTGATAATGGTTGTGGAATCGATAAGGAAGATCTTCCGCATCTGTTCGAACGGTTTTATAAGGCGAAGACGAGTAAAAGCGATAGCGTTGGAATCGGTCTTCATCTTGCAGAGAAGATCGTAAAGTCGATGAATGGTGAAATTTTAGTAGAAAGCGAAGTTTTAAAAGGAACGACGTTTCGCTTGAGATTTTATAAATAAAGGGAAGAAAACAGACGATTGTTTTCTTTTTTATAGTATAATGAGGGTGATAGAAAAGTGACAAAATTGTAATCGAAGAAGTCACTCTAAAGTCATATCATTACAGTATGATGGTAATGAGGTGAATCGTATGCGAAAAAAAGAACGATTAGAGTACGCGAATATTGCGCTCCTTATCGTAGTAGGTTTAATTTTAGTAGTATTAGGTTTTTATCTTTGCTTGAACGGATCTTTTGTAAACTGAGATTTTGTTAGAAAGGAAAATGAATATGGAAATATTGAGAGTAGAAGATTTATGTAAAAACTATGGAAAAGGAGAGACGTTAGTACGTGCGCTTGATCATGTTTCTTTTTCCGTAAATAAAGGAGAATTTGTTGCGATCGTAGGTGCGAGTGGTAGTGGGAAAAGTACACTCCTTCATATTTTAGGAGGTGTCGATCGTCCTACGAGTGGAAAAGTGTACGTCGATGGAGAAGATGTATATAGATTAAATGAGAATGCACTCGCAATTTTCAGAAGAAGACAAGTTGGACTAATTTATCAATTCTATAATTTGATACCAGTTTTGAATGTAGAAGAAAATATGACGCTTCCAATTTTATTGGACCGTAAAAAGGTAGATCAAACGTATTTAAACGAATTGATTGAAACGTTGAATCTAAAAGATCGCGTCAATCATTTACCGAATGAATTATCTGGAGGGCAACAACAGAGAGTATCGATTGGTCGCGCTTTAATGAACCGTCCAACTTTGTTACTTGCGGATGAACCGACGGGGAATCTAGATAGTAAAGCTGGAAAAGAAATTATCGAACTATTAAAGTTATCGAATAAAAAATATCACCAGACGATCATTATGATTACACACGATCATAATTTAGCGCTCCGTGCGGATCGTATTATTACAATCGATGATGGTAAGATTGTAAACGATGAGAAGGTTCGTGCATGAACGTCTTAAATAAATTAACGATCAAACACTTAAAGATGAACCGCAAAAGAACGACGGTAACGATCATCGGTGTCATACTATCGGCGGCATTGATGGTTGGAATTGGGTTGTTATTCTCGACTGTTCGTGAAAATTCCATCCAAACGGCAATCGAGTCGGGTGGTTCACATCATGTAGTGATTAGTAATGTCGCATTGGATCAACGAGAGCAATTGGAAAAGAACGGAAAAATTGAAACAGTTTTGATGCGCCAAGCGATCGGTTTTAGTAAAATGGAGAATCCGAAAGAAGAGTACCGACCATATTTTTACGTGAATGGTTTGTCTGACCGCTATTTGAAAGAACTGAGAGTAAAAGAAGGTAGGCTTCCATCAACCACTAATGAAATCGTTTTGACAGTTGGGGAAGATGGATTAGAAGATTATCATATTGGTGATCAAATTACAATGCATATAGGTGATCGTAAGATTGAAGGGGAGACGATTAGCGATAACGTGCCGTATTCAGAAAAAGAAACATTCGAGCCCCAATTAGAGAGAACTTATACGATCGTTGGTATCGTAGATTCACTAAAGTCTGAATCGAGATCCGGTGGCGGATACTACGTTTATACGAAGGTTGATGAAGATTCAGGACAACCGTTAAATGCAATCATTACGTATTATTCAGTGGATGATGTTTACGAAAAGACGAGGGATATCGCTTTAAATCTTGGTTTCAAAGAAAAAACAGAAGGGAATTTTCACTATTTCGAAGAAGTCTCTTACAACGAATATTTACTCAGCATGTATGGACAGTCACAATACGGAAATGTCATGGAAGGAATGTATGGATTGATCTTGATGATCCTTGCTTTGATATCAATTGCTTGTATCATCGTAATATATAACTCTTTTGCAATTTCCGTGATGGAACGAAAAAAACAATTTGGGTTGTTTGCTAGTATTGGAGCAACGAAGAAACAAATTCGTCATACAGTCTTTTTCGAAGCATTCTTTATCGGATTGATTGGGATTCCACTGGGAGTATTGGGCGGATATATCGGCATTTGGTGTGTCATTGAAATTATCAATGCGCTATTGCCTAGTGCGTTTTCGGTACCACTCGAGTTGTCGACGTATTTACCACTCGTATTAATACCGATCGGATTTATGATCGTTGTCATCTTGCTTTCTGCTTACCTTCCTGCTCGCAAAGCTGCGAAGGTAACACCGATTGAAGCGATTCGTCAAAATGATGATATCAAAATCAGTGGGCGGAAGGTCAAGACACCAAAGTGGATTCGTAAGATATTCGGTATCGAAGGTGAGATTGCATTAAAGAACATGAAACGAAGTAAGAAGAAATATCGTATTACGATTGTATCTTTATTTATTAGTATTGTATTATTTATTTCTTTCTCAGCATTATTAGATTATGGAATCGAAGGAAGTACATCTTATTTGAACGATCGAAATTATGATATTACACTATATATATCAGATCAACAGTCAGAGAAGATAGAAGATTATATTCATTCTTTAGAAAATGAAGAGGAAGTAGAGAAAGTAAGTTATTTCCGAAATTATTATTTCGAAGCAGAGCCAATGCAGAAAGAGGACTATGATCCAGAATTGTATCGCATTTTTAAAGATAACTTAAATATGGATGATTCGGATATTGGAATGGTTCGTGTGTATGGACTTGAGAAAAGCGCATACGAAGAATATAAGAAATCATTAGGACTTACTTCCGATCGACCGATATTGGTAGATGTTACAAATCGAATTTACTATGATGAAGACTTAAATCGTAAGACATATCATGGACCAATTTATAACAAAAAAGAAGTAACGAGTCTTTCTCTATGGAAATATGTTGCAGTCGATGAAACATATGATATGGAAGATCCGAGTGCAAACTATGAGAAAGATGCCTATGTTCTTGAAGATTTATATTATGCGGATGAAGTACCGTTTGGTGTTCCTGAAGATGGAACGATGTCCTCACCACTTGTCATTGTCTCTCCTGAGATGTACGATGATATCGTAAGCCATTTATCTAATGAGGATACAAATAATGTTATGTCATCGTCTTATGAGGTCTCATTGAAGGCTCCTACTTATCAAAAACTCGATAAGAAATTTCAAAAAGAGGAGGAAGGCACTAAATTTGAATTCTTCTCTTATCATAACATTGCAGAAGATATGAAGATGCAGAGAAATATGATTCTCGTTTTGAAAATCTTACTTTATGGATTTATCGGGTTAGTAACATTGATCGGTGTTACGAGTGTATTTAATACGATTAATACAAATATTATGTTGCGAAGAAAAGAGTTTGCAATGCTACGAAGCATGGGACTTACACCAAGTGGATTCAATCGTATTCTATGTTTTGAAAGCTTGTTCTTTGGATTGAAATCACTATGTTATGGGTATATAGCTTCTTTGGGAATCGTCTACTTATTCCATACACAAATTATGAGTATTGTAAATCTTGGAGGAATGATGATTCCATGGAAAGCGATGATTTATGCAGCAATTGGTGTTTTCCTAATCGTATTATTATCGATGTTCTATGCATCTAAAAAAATTAGAAAGGAAAATATTTTAGACGCAATTCGAGACGAAAATATTTAAGTGAGAAAGCGGCACCTTTACGATGCCCTTTCTTTTATGAATTTTATCTTGAAGTGTGGTATAATACAGCTGGTGATATTATGAAGTTAGAAAAACGTCTCGTGTTTCGAAAATCTTTTATGAAACGCTTTGGAATTTTACTTTCGATTCTCTTAGTGGGACTGTTATTTCTCATTTGTTATAGAATGTTCCCGAAGACAGAATATAAAACAGAAGATTTGGTAACGATTGTAAAAGATACAAAACGATATGATATGCATCTTTCGTATCCAGTCAGTCATCATTATGATGTAGATAGAGAGATTAAACGATATGTTCAGATGGAGACGAATCAGTTCTTAGATACGATCGATCAGGATAAAAAAGAAAAACATCATTTAGAAATTACGCATAGAACATATACTTATCGAGATTTCAAAACGATTGTCTTCTTATCGCAAGGTAAGGTCGCAACTTTATACTATGATGATAACGAAGGAACTTTATTAAAATATTCTGATTTTCTCAAGACAGATCAAAAGTCTTTTGGAGAAATGAAACATGCGATAAAATCAATGTTGTTACCGGAATTGTTTCGTCAGCAAATATTGATCGATCAAGAAAAGGTCAGTCAAAAGTTAGAGAAAATGGATCTTGATGATGTACATTTCGTCTTTCATGAAAATGGGGTTATATTTTTCTTTGGGAAGGAATTTTCGAAAGAAATCGAAACGCCAATTCAAATTACATTGTCTTATGCAAAAATGTGGCCTTATATTCAAACAAAGCAAGTCCGAAAAGAAGATCAACCGACGAAAGAGGAATTAGAATATACGAAAAGGGGACTTCCAAATGTAGAAGGAAAGAAATTAGTTGCCTTAACGTTTGATGACGGTCCTGGTGGTAAGACGACGACGGCATTGTTAGATGGATTAAAGGCGAGAAATGCTAGAGTGACTTTCTTTCAATTGGGTACGAGAGCAGAACGTTTTCCAGAACTTGTCGCACGTGCGATTCACGAAGGGCATGAGGTTGGAAGCCATACGTACGATCATCAAAATTTGAGAAAATTATCTTTAGAAGGTGTTCAATTCGAGATCACTGCGACGAATCAGATCATTGGTAGTGTAACGGGTGGATCGGTAGGATTACTAAGACCACCATATGGAAGTTACGATGACCGAACGAAGGCTGCGGGAATGCCAATTATTTTATGGAACGTAGATACATTGGACTGGAAATTAAAAAATAAAGATGCGATTCTCGCTCGTATGAAGGAGACTATAAAGGACGGAGATATCGTTTTGATGCACGATATCTACCAGACGAGTGTCGATGCAGCGTTAGAGTTTATCGATTATGCACGTAGTCAAGGATTTGAATTTGTGACAGTTTCCGATCTTGCAATGCTTCGTGGAACGGAGTTAGTACCAGGACAAGTATACTATTCATTAAAAGCGAAGTAATTCGCTTTTTTAATAAACTGTTCATAAACGACAAATGCTATGATATAATGGTAATAGGATGTGATTATAAATGAGAGTGATCATCAGTGCTGGCGGAACGGGAGGACACATCTATCCGGCTCTTGCCATTATTAATAAAATCAAAGAAAAAGAACCAGATAGTGAATTTCTATATATAGGAACGCATAATCGAATGGAGAAGGATATCGTTCCAAAACGTGGAATTCCCTTTGAAACAATCGAAATATATGGAGTGTATCGAAAGAAAATATAAGAACGTTAAGACGGTTTACTGTATGCTAAAAAGTTACCAAAAGTGTAAGAAGATTGTAAGAGAATTTCGTCCGGATGTCGTAATAGGAGTTGGAGGATATGTAACGGCTCCTGTGCTAAAGGCAGCGAAGAAATATCATATTCCGACGTTTATTCACGAGCAGAATAGTGTTCCAGGCGCTTCTAATCAATATTTGATGAAGTTTGTTGATAAAATTGGGGTGTCTTTTCCATCCAGCATAGATTACTTTCCAAAAGAAAAGACAGTCTATACTGGAAATCCTTGTAGTGAAGATGCTTTGAAGCAACCTGCGATTGCAAAGGTCGATCTAGGGTTAAGCGAACATAAGAAACTTGTTTTGATCGTTATGGGATCTTTGGGATCTTCTAAGGTAAACGAGATGATGATGGAAAGTTTTTCTCTTTTTGCTCATAAGGATTACCAATTGCTATTTGTGACAGGAAAGGAAAGTTATGAGGAAGTTTCTAAAAAGGAATTTCCAGAAAATGTCAAAGTGGTTCCATACGTAGAAGGAATGCCTCGTGTTATGAAAAAGACAGATGTCATGATCTCTCGTGCTGGAGCTTCTACTTTAAGCGAAATTATCGCACTTGAAGTACCTTCTATTTTGATACCAAGTCCTTATGTACCAAACAACCATCAATATAAAAATGCAATGGATTTAGTAGAGTCACATGCAGCAGATATTTTGGAAGAAAAAGATTTCACGAAAGAAGCGTTGGTAGAAAAAGTAGATAACCTGATGAAAGCTAGCGTTCGTGTCGAGATGAAACAAAACTTGCGCAAGTTACAGGTACCAGATAGTGCCGAGAGAATTTATAGATGCATCAGAGAGTTAATAGGTGAGAAAGATGAAGACAGAACTTGAAAAAATCAATTGTGGGAAAGTACTAGAAAATTGTAGTTTAAAACAATATACGACTTATCGTGCTGGAGGAATTGCCGATTATATCGTGTTTCCAGAATCAATAGAACAACTGAAAAATTTAATGTCGTATCTAAAGGAAAAAAACATCAAACATAAGGTAGTAGGGTATGGATCTAACTTACTTTTTTCAGACGATGGATATCGTGGTGTTTTGATTAAGTTAGATGCGCTTCATACGTGTGAGTTTTACGGAACAAAAGTTGTGGTTGGGGCTGGGTATCCTCTTATGAAACTTGCGATCAAAGTTGCGAAGTTAGGATTAACTGGGCTAGAGTTTGCAGCAGGAATTCCTGGAACGATCGGTGGAGCTATCTATATGAATGCGGGTGCATACAAAAGTGATATGGGATATATCGTAAGTGAAATCAAAGTGTTGACACCTGAACTAACAGTGAAGACGATGTACAATCGTGAGTTAGAGTTTCACTATCGTACTTCTTTTTTACAGACGCATCCAGGATATATTTGTTTAGAGGCAACGTTGATTTTAACAAAAGGAACGGAAGCTGCAATTCGCAGTGTCATGGAAGATAGAAAAAAGAGACGTTTGATGACGCAACCACTCGAATACCCTTCGGCAGGAAGTGTATTTCGAAATCCGGAAGGAATCGCAGCAGGAAAATTGATCGAAGACTGCGGTTTGAAAGGTATGAGAATTGGTGGAGCAGAAGTAAGCCGGAAACATGCCAATTTCATTATCAATGTCGATCATGCGAATGCAAACGATATTCGAAAATTGATTTTAACCGTGCAAGACACTGTTTGGAAGAAGAAAAAAGTCAAGTTAAAATGCGAACAAGAATTTGTAGATTAATTCTTGTTTTTTTTATGATATCTTCTTTTCTCTCTTTCTTTTTGAAACAAATATGATATAATGAGAAAGAATAAGGAGGATCGGTATGGCGAAGAAAAAAGAGAAAAAGAATGTTTCTTCGAAAACTTCTAAAAAACAGACGAAGAAAAATAAACGTCAGAAAAAACACGTCAAGATTCGCTATGGTCGTATAACACTCGCAATTTTGATCCTTCTTGGTATCGGCTTTATTTTGTATCATACACTCGATTTATCGATCCGTAATATCTATGTAAAAAATAACCATGTCTTAACGGATCAACAAGTTATAGAACGTGCACAGTTACAAGATTATCCATCGACGGTTGAAGAACTTTCCTTTTTTATCGAAAGTCGATTGGAAGACGATATTATGATTAAAAGCGCGGATGTTAAGAAAAACGGACTATTCTCTGTAACGATTACCGTCGAGGAAAATAGACCTCTATTCTACGACATCAACAAAAACAAAGTAATTTTATTAGACGGGCAGACGACCGATGGAAACTATGTCGTTCCGACGTTGATCAATTATACGCCGGATAAATTATATAAAAAGCTACAGAAGAAACTAGCGGAGCTCGATACGGAGATTTTGAGCCGTATTTCTGAAATTGAATATAATCCAAATGAAGTGGACCAGAGCAGATTTTTACTATCGATGACAGATGGTAACTATGTGTATCTATCTTTGAATCAGTTTCAAAAGATCAATAGCTATCTAGATATCATGAAGACATTCCAAAACAAAAAAGGAATCTTATATCTAGATTCTGGTGAATACTTTAGAATCCTTGAAAATTAGTTCGAAATGAACTTTTTTCTTTTACATTTCATAAAAAATATAGTATAATATGTGTTAGATTGTAGGAGATGGTGATATGAAGCGCATTTATTCTAGCATCGATATTGGGTCAGATACCATTAAAGTTGTCGTATGCGAATTATACAAGAATAAGTTAAACTTACTAGCAGCATCTTCCGTAAAATCAAAGGGAATTAAAAAGGGATTAATCACTGATTTTGAACAGGCAGAGCGTTCTATTAAACAAGCATTTGTCGAAATCGAAGAAATGCTTGGAATTCAAATTAAAAAAGTGATCGCTTCTATACCGAGTTATCAAGTAGAGTTTACGATGGTAACAGGAGAGGTTAATATCGAACAGTATATCGACGAGGATGTCATGGATGCAGATCCAGTGGATGGTACGATTACTGGAGAAGATATCACGAGAGTGCTTCAGGTAGCGATGGAATCGAAGGAAAAGACAAACCAAGAGATCGTAACGATTCTTCCGATCGATTTTAAAGTGGATGATAAAAAAGTTGTAAAAGATCCGAAAGGACTTACTGCAAAAACATTATCTGCACGTGGTATCTTGGTAACGACGCCAAAGAAGAATATGTATTCTGTCGTAGGGCTTTTAGATCGTATTGGAATCGAAGTTGTCGATGTATCGATCAATCCAATTGGAGATAGTTTTGCATTCAAAGATAAAAAGATGGATGAGTCAGTTGGAGCGATCATCAATATTGGAAGCGAAGTGACATCGGTATCTTTATATAATAAAGGGATTATCGTAAAAAATCACTTAATTGGCTTAGGAGGAAGAAATATCGACAACGATATCTCTTATATGTACAGATTAGATCATAGTACGGCGGTACATTTAAAAGAAAAATGTGCGCTCGCTCACAAGTTACATGCAAATACGAGTGAGATTTACGAAGTGACAAACACGTATGGTGAGACAATCAAGATCAATCAATACGAACTATCTGAGGTTGTTATGTCACGTTTGGAAGAAATTTTATCACTTGCAAAAAAAGAAATTCAATCTCTTACGAATCGTCATTTAGATTATACGATCATTACGGGTGGTGTAAGTAATATGACGAATTTTGGATATATTGCCGACGATGTATTTGGTAGAGGAACGACTGTTGGAAATGTAAAATTGGTAGGAATTCGAAATAATCGCTATGCTTCTGCAGTAGGAAATATAGTTTATTTCGTAAATAAGTTGAAATTAAAGGGTCAAAGTTATACAATGGTAAGTAGAGAGGACCAAGAGGAATTATCAACAATATCGAGAAATTTAATTAATGTATCAAACGAATCAATGTTAGGTAAAGTATTTGGGTACTTTTTCAGCGAATAAGGAGGAAGAAAATGTTTGACTTAGAAATGGATCAATTAGCAAAAATTAAAGTCATTGGTGTTGGTGGTGGAGGAAATAACGCCGTTAACAGAATGATTGAATCAGGAGTAAAAGGGGTTGACTTCATTGTTGCCAATACAGACTTACAAGTTTTAAACAACTCAAAAGCTGAGGTGAAAATTCAAATTGGTGCGGAACTTACCAATGGACTAGGAGCAGGAGCAAATCCTCAAATTGGAAAAGAAGCTGCACTCGAGACGAAACAAGAGATTGAAGCGGCATTAGAAGGTGCTGATATGGTATTTATCACTTGTGGTATGGGTGGTGGAACTGGAACAGGAGCTGCACCAGTCATCGCTGAAATTTCACAAGAAATGGGAGCGCTTACAGTTGGAATCGTAACGAAACCATTCTCATTCGAAGGAAAAAAACGTATGGATCAAGCGCTTTCAGGATTGGATGAATTAAAGAAACACGTAGATACTTTAATCGTTATTCCAAATGACCGTTTGAGAGAGATTATCGACAAGTCTACACCACTTGTAGATTCATTTAGAGAAGTAGATAACGTGTTAAGACGAGGAGTACAATCTATTTCAGATTTGATCGCAGTTGCAGGACTTATCAACCTCGACTTTGCCGATGTTAAAGCCGTTATGGAGAATCGTGGAAACGCTCTTATCGGAATTGGTATGGGTGTTGGAGAAGACAGAGCTGCAGAGGCAGCACGTCAAGCGGTATCTAGCCCATTATTAGAGACGAGTATCAGTGGAGCTACAGATGCAATTATCAATGTTACAGGTGGTTCTAACTTGACATTATTTGAAGTAGAAGAGGCAGCTGATGTGATCCGTACGAGTGCAAATACGGACATCAATACGATCTTTGGTGCTGTCATCAATGAAAACTTGAATGATGAAATTATTGTAACTGTTATCGCAACAGGATTCGAAGAAGAAAAAGAACCTTTATACCACTCTTATGGAAATAGAGATAATACGGTAGAAACAGATACATCAGATGAAGAACCAGCAGGAAGTGAAATCGATATTCCATCTTTCTTAAGAAAAAGAGGATTCTAAGATAGCAAGTGCTATCTTTTTTTAGGAGGAATTTATGATTGTCGATTTGAAAGAATATCCAGCTTGGATAGAAGAATACTGCACATTATGTGCGAAAGAATGGAGTACGGAAAAAGATCCTTTGAAATTAGAACAAAAGATTCAAAACAAAGTAAAACGTATTCAAACGAACGAGAACGACCAATTGATCGTCGCTTTGGGATATATCGAAGATCATACATTGATCGGTTTCATCTCTCTATTTTATTACGATGGCGATGAGAGAAGAGATCTAAGCCCGTGGTATGCAACAATGTATGTTAAGGAAGAATATAGAGGATGTGGGTATTCTAAAAAACTCCATCGAGCAATTCTGGAAGAAACAAAAAGAAGAGGATATCATAGTGTTTATTTGAAGAGTGATTTAGAAAACTATTATGAAAAATTTGGAGCAACATTCATGGAAGTTTTAAAAAATGGAGAAAGATTGTACCAAATCAAATTATAGGGGGATTATATGAAAAAAGAAATTGGTGTATTGATATACAATGATCAACATGACATACTAATACAAAAAAGAAGTGCGAACAAAAGAAGTTATCCTAATCGATGGGCGTTACTTCATGGTCATGTAGAAGAAGGAGAAACAGTGGAGGTTGCGGCAGTAAGAGAATGTAAGGAAGAACTTGGAATCGAAGTAGAGATGAGTGAACTTCATCCTTTTACGACAATCGAGAATTCAGAAACACATGCAACGTATTATTTTTATGTTCGATGCAATAAAAATGAAGCGGAGTTTATACTTCAGAAAGAGGAGCTCTCTCAAGTAAAATGGTGTTCTATCAACGACGTAATCGACATGATAAAAAAACATGGAGAGACTATTGTTTATAAGGAAGACAAGATAGAATTATTTCAAAGTTTTCAAAAGAAATTGGAACAATTAAAATAATTTCAAAAAAAGCGACACAAATCACTGTGTTCTTTTTTTATACTTAAAATGAGGTGAAAACATGAAAGTATACGTCGATCTAGTGTTCTTGCTAAACGTAATCTTTGATTTTTTAATCTTGCTTACGACATCTACGATTCTTCATCGAGGAGCGTCTTATAAGAGACTTTTTTTAGGCTCGATGGTTGGCGCCGTTAGTATCTTCTTTCTCTTTTTAACGTTATCTTCATTCACATTATTTTTACTAAAAGTAATCATTAGTATCGGAATGTTGCTTGCGACGTTTGGGTATCATAATTTGAAACAGTTTGTAAGAGAGTTCGCATATCTTTACATGGTTAGTATTGTGATGGGTGGCTTTTTATACTTTTTAAATGTTCAATTTTCTTATCAACAAGAAGGTCTTGTTTTTTATCATCGTGGCCTTTCCATCAACGTGATCTTTTTATTCATATTTTCGCCTATTATTTTATATACTTATGTAAAACAAGGTAAAAAGAGAGAAGAGTTATACGATCAAATTCATCTAGTTCAGTTTCACTATCGTGGGAAGACATATGCTTGGAATGGCTTTGTCGATACGGGAAATCATTTGAAAGATCCATACTTTCATCGCCCTGTCATATTGGTAGAAAAAGATAAGATCGAGGATACGGAGGGAAAGAAAATCTACATTCCTTATGATACGGCAAATCATCATGCGATGTTAGAATGTATTCCTATTACTTCTGTTACAGTGGATGGAATTCTCAAAAAAAGAAAGATATTGGTGGGGCTTCTAGCAGATAAGATTCATCTAGATGGAGTAGATTGTATTTTACAAACAAGTATATGGGAGGGATAAAATGTTAAGAAAAATAATACAGTTTTTACATCGATTATGGAGTGATGGTACAAGTTTGTTTTTTATTGGAAGTAGTGATAAACTACCAGAACCATTATCAAAAGAGGTAGAAACAGAATGCGTTTTAAAAGCACAAGATGGAGATATTGTCGCACGAGGTAAACTCATTGAACACAATCTAAGGTTGGTCGTATTTTTAGCAAAAAAGTATGAGAATACAGGAATTGATTTAGAGGATCTCGTCAGTATTGGAACGATTGGTTTGATTAAAGGAGTGAATACTTATCGACTTGATAAAAATATTAAACTAGCAACCTATGCTTCCAGATGTATCGATAATGAAATTCTCAT
Source organism: uncultured Mycoplasmatota bacterium (assembly GCA_900553765.1). Classification (GTDB taxonomy): domain Bacteria; phylum Bacillota_I; class Bacilli_A; order RF39; family UBA660; genus Fimihabitans; species Fimihabitans intestinipullorum. The sequence continues at coordinate 4,205 of USET01000004.1, read as the reverse complement.
GTTTTTAAGAAAGAATAAAAAAAGACGAGGAGAAATCAGCTTCGAAGATAATTTATCTTTTGATTCCGAAGGAAATGAACTACATTTAGAGGATATTTTAGGTACGGAACCAGATATTGTGACAAAGGGAATCGAAGAGGCGACGGAAAAAGAATTATTGTATCGTGAAATCGAAAAATTGAATGGTCGTGACAAGCAGATCATGGTATTACGTTATGGCTTGTTTGGACATAAAGACATGACGCAAAAAGACGTTGCACGTGTTTTAAATATTAGCCAATCCTATATTTCTAGAATCGAAAAAAAAGTCATTCGGAAGCTAAAGAATTTAGTGAAGTCATAAAGAGAGTTATCTCTTTTTTTATTGTGCTCTTGAAGAGACTTTATTTGTGTGCTAGAATAATTTTATAAGATAGACAGGTGGTTTTATGTTAACATTTGATTTTAAAACTTATATGGGTTCAGTAATTACCAAAGAACAATTTAAAAAGTATTTACCGAGATTACAAAAGATTACAAATCATATGAATCGAAAATTAGAAATGTTAGATTGGTTAGATGTTTCTACGTCGATTACGAAAGAAGAACTAGAAAGATTAAAGTCTTTAGCGCAATATACGAAGTCGCATTGCGATCTTTTCATCGTGATTGGAATTGGTGGGTCTTATTTGGGAAGTAAGGCTGTGATCGATGCGATTCATCCTTATTTTGGAAGCGATGGACTTCATCCAGAAGTGATTTATCTTGGAACGTCTTTATCATCTTCTTATATCAAAGATTTGATTGGATGGATTGGAGATAAAGATGTCATCGTCAATGTGATATCGAAATCGGGAAACACCCTAGAGCCTAATATCGCATTTACACTTTTCCAAAAGTATTTGCGTCGTCGCTATGGAAAAGAGGAATTAGAACATAGACTGATTATTACGACAGATGAGACCTCTGGTTCTCTATTAGAATTTGCTAAGAAACATCATTTAAATACACTTTCGATTCCTAAGAATATTGGAGGAAGATTTTCTATATTTACGGCAGCTGGCCTATTTCCTATGGCGGTTGCAGGAATACAAATTGATTCATTGTTAAAAGGAGCAAAGCAAGGTAAAAACTATTTAAATGAAGCGTATATGTATGCGATGGTAAGAGATATTTTGAGAAAAGAAGGAAGACAGGTAGAATCGTTTACTGTCTACGAACCAAAACTTGCATATTTTACTGAATGGTTAAAACAGTTGATGATGGAAACACAAGGAAAGAACAAGAAGGGACTACTTACAACTAGCGCGATCAACACGAGAGATTTACACTCTTTAGGACAATACTATCAGGAGGGAACAGACAATCTATTCGAAACTGTGATCGCAATTGAAAAAACGACGAAAGTAACAGTTCCTCAATATGAAAAAACATTAGACGAAATCAATTTGATTGCAGCAAAAGCAGTTGCTTCCGCACACAAAAAAGGAAATACACCAAGTAGTATGATTATCATGGATAAGTTAAACGAAAAAAATCTTGGAAGTTTGTGTTATTTCTTTATGATGAGTGCTGCGATTGGGGCGTATTTACTCGGAGTAGATCCATTTAATCAGCCAGGTGTAGAAGTGTATAAGAAAGGAATTAAAAGAAGCTTAAAATGAGAAAATTTGGAATAATTGTATTAGTCTGCTTTAGTTTATTTCTCTTTGTTGGATGTGGAGATAAAAAAGTTCAAACAGAAGAGAAACAGGAACTTACAGATGGAGAAAAATTTAAAAAAGAGTATGAACAATATAATAAATACGTAGCTGACGATGGAACAAAAGAATATCCACAAGTGACGATTACGGAAGATAACAAGATGAAATATAGCTCTTTTAAAGAAGTAAAAGAGATTTTAAAAGACGGGACAGGGGTTGTATTTTTCGGAAATGCTAAGTCTGCTTGGACGAGAAATGTCGTTCCTATTTTGATTGAAGCAGCAAAGGAAAGTGGAGTTGATACGATTTATTATTACGATCATTATGAGGATCGCGATGAAAAACATTTAGATAGTAGTGGAAATGTCGTCATCGATAAAGAAGGTTCAGAAGAGTATCAAGAACTTGTGACAATTTTATATTCCGAACTAGGACCATATGAAGGTTTAAACAACGATACAATCAAGAGACTTTATTATCCAACTGTCGTATTTGTTAGTGATGGACTTATTTTAGGAAGCCATATTGGCACTATAGAATCACAAACAGATCCTAAAGTAAATCTTTCTAGTGCAGAGCAAGAAGAACTAAAGGAAATTTATACGCATTACATGGAATTGATGCAAGAATCATAACAACGTAAGTTGTTTTTTTCTTTTGGCTGAATAAAAATTCTTTTTTTTCTCATTATGTATAAGAAGGAGGATGACATGGCACGTCACAAAGTAGAAATATGTGGCGTGAATACTGCGAATATTAAAGTATTAAGTAGTGAAGAACAAATAGAATTGTTTCGTAAGATGCAAGCAGGGGATCCATTTGCAAAAGATGAATTGATCAAGGGAAATTTAAAACTCGTATTATCCGTTTTACGTAAGTTTAACAATCGCGTCGATAATATGGACGATTTATTCCAGGTAGGATGTATTGGACTGATTAAAGCGATCGATCACTTTGATCTTTCTTTTGAAGTGAAATTTTCAACTTATAGTGTCCCGATGATTTTAGGAGAAATCAAACGTTATTTACGTGATAACAATAGTGTTAGAATCGCACGGAGTATTAAAGATACCGCATATAAAGCATTGAAAATCAAAGAGGAAATGACGAACCAAAATGGGAAAGAGCCTACTGTATTAGAGATTAGCAAGGCGATGGGGTTGACAGAATACGAAGTAAGTCATGCCTTGGATGCTTTAAAAGAAACAGTAAGTATGTTTGAACCCATTTATAATGATGGAGGAGATACGATCTATTTAGAGGATCAATTGGAAGATAAAAAATTAGAGCGATATCCGATCGAGACGAGAATCGCATTAACAGATGCTTTAGATAGGTTGAAAGGAAAAGAAAAGTATGTTTTAGAACAACGTTATTTAGTTGGAAAGACACAAATGGAACTTGCAAGTGAGATCGGAATTAGTCAAGCACAGATTTCTCGCTTAGAAAAAAGTGGAATCGATCATATTAAGAAGATGATATTATAAGCAATGGTTACGTTGCTTTTTTTGTTCAACTCCTAATGGATGGCGATTATATATTATTTCTGGTATAATGAAATTACAACATGCTAAATGATGCGTTATGCTGGTTGTTTGTGTTTCGAACGAGAAAATGTATATTTGGCGTAATCATGAATTGTGTCAAACTTTTAGGAGAAATAGTATGAAAGTGTGGTTAAAGAGAAACAAAATAGTAATAGGGTATTTTATGATATGGTGCATTTTGTGTTGGATAGAAGTTAATAAATTGAAACAAATGTCGCCGGTATATCAGAATGTTGATGTCTTTTCAGCATTTCAATATATTTATATGAATTCTAATTTATCTATGATGGTGTTGTTTGGACCTCTCATCGTGATTACGCCAACATTATATCGACTTTATGGTGATATGTCTGGAGGGATGTTACGGGCTTATTTGACAAGGCAGAGTTATTTTGATTTCTTTAAAACGAAGATAGTTGCAATGTTACCATATACTTTGATGATTTCAATGAGTTATTTACTTTTATTTTTGTTTTGTTCTTTTGCATTTCAATTCAATTTTGATGTAGCTTCAACTGCATTGATTGATCCTACATTTGAAGCAGTGATGTATACAGAAAATTTATTTGTCTTTATGTTTTTAGTATTTTTTATACCAATTTTATGTAGCTCTTTTTGGATTTTAATCGGGTTTATGTGTATTCGTTTTTCTAAAAATTATTTTGTGTCGTTAGCACTTTCCTATATCGTCGTATATATTTATAACTTTTGCGAAACGATGATAGTTACTTTATTTTCTATACCCGACTTTCATTATTCATTTGACGTATTAGTTAGTATCCAAAGTTCTAATGTAGAAGATTCTATTGTTATGATTTTATATTACTTTATTGCCATTATAGGAGCTATATTGATTACGTGGATATTTTACAGAGATAAAGAAAGATTGGTGATAGATAGTGAAACATAAATTATATTTATGGAAGGAATTATTGAAATACGAATTAGAAGGAAGCAACTTTAAAGCGGTTATTTT
>USET01000003.1 GCA_900553765.1 uncultured Mycoplasmatota bacterium | reverse complement strand
TGGGAAACATTATGACGATGCCAGGGTTACCAAAACACCCAAATTACGAGAAAATCGATATCAAAAAAGACGGGACAATCGTCGGGTTATTTTAAAAAAGAAAGCAACCGTTAGGTTGCTTTTGTTATACGATATAAAATTGTTTTTGCGGTTTCTTTTTTTCTACCGTTTGTTTCAATTCTTGTAAAGATAAACCTACAGGTATATCGTCCGTTTCGTATATTGCTGTATCTGCGGTATCACCGATACTATATAGCTTTTTAAGTTTAGTAAACGCTCTTTCTTTATTTGGGTAGATAGCTACCTTTTTATCGAAAAAATTAGCATGTTCGAAGTGGTAGACGAGGTTATCTTTAAATACTAAAGTAAAACAATGTATACGAAAGTCAGCGTCTGTTCCACCTGTTTTTTTAGAAACGAGAGTATAAAGTTTCGTTGGAAGATTATGATAAGTAAAGTACTCTCTTTGATATAAAGATTGTTCGACACAACTTCCCACATGATTTTTAGCTGCTTGTTCTAACGAAGAAGTACGATATAATTCGTGGAAATTTTCCATCGTCTCTTTGTGACAAATATTATTTTCATCCCACCAACCATAGGAAAATGTTTCATCCATCTCTTGTAAGAATTTTTTTAAAAATAGATATGTATCCACAGTAACCCCCTCCTTTTGGCTGTGTATTATAGCACAAGAAGAGGAATATGTAAAATTGTGGTAAATATAATTATTTTGGTTGACACATGACACCCTGTCATATATAATGTAACATGTGACTATTTTTCAGAAAGTAGGTGCCAGATGCCGACAGAGACTTTTTTTAGATTGCCAAAAGAAAAACAAGATTGCATTTTAGCTTCAGCAATGAAAGAGTTTAGCCGTGTTCCTTTTCATGAAGCTTCCATCAATCAAATTATTATGAATGCAGGAATTCCTCGCGGTAGTTTTTATATGTACTTTAAAGATAAGGAAGATTTATATAGCTATCTTTTAAAGACACATGAGAAAAAGCTAGAAGAAGGATTTACGAAGATATTACAAGAACATGATGGTGATTTAATCGATACGTATCTTGCATTATTTGAGACTGTCATTTATAAGATAAGAACGGACAAAAACCGAGATTTTTTTCATCGAATGATTATGAATACAGATTTCAAAAACGATTCTTTTTTCAAAAAGCACGAGTTAAAAAATGCGGTCTTATCGCAGATGTTCGAGCATGTCGATTTTACAAAGTTAAAGTTGAAGTCAAAGGAAGACCTATCTGAGATTGTCGATTTGATTCACATGATGTTCATTCATAATTTAGTGGCAATTTTAAAGTTTGGGCTTACAAAGGAAGAAGCACTGGAAAAGTTTAAAAGACAATTGAATTTTTTGAAAAATGGTTTCTATCAATCAAAGGGAGGAGAAATATGCTAAAAGTATTTAGATATTTGAAAAGTTCGATCCTTTCTATCTTAGCGATCATCTTACTTTTATTTTTGCAAGCTTGGTGCGATTTAACTTTACCTGAATATACTTCGAAGATCGTCAATGTCGGAGTACAGCAAAGTGGGATCGAGAATGCTGCAATTACGGAGATGGGAGAAAGTACTTATCAAAAAATAATGCTTTTCCTAGATGAAAAGGATCAAAAATACGTAGCAAAGTCTTACGAAAAAGATGGTTCTTACAAAGACGAGACTATTTACAAGCGAAAAGATGGTGTAGATCAAGAGAAATTAGGTGACATTCTTGCAGAACCGATGATGTTGATTTCTTACGCATCTGATCCTGAAGCAAGTAAGATGTTACAACTACCAGAAGGGGTAGATTTATTTCAAATGCTTTCTGTTATGCCAGAAGCACAAAAGAAAGAAATGATGAAAGAAATCGACAAGAAGATGGAAGACATTCCAGAGACGATTGTCGATCAAGCTGCTGTAGCGTATAGTAAGACGGAACTCGTTCGAATTGGTGTCGATACAGATCAAATGCAAACAAACTACATCTTTATTACAGGTGCAAAGATGTTAGGACTTGCACTTATCATCATGTTGGATGGAATTTTAATCGTCTTTATTGGTTCACGTATGGCAGCTCGTCTTTCTAAGACACTTCGTGAAAAGGTATTCCATAAAGTACTAGATTTTTCAAAAACAGAGATGAAAGAGTTAAGTGCGTCTAGTTTGATTACGAGAACGACAAACGATATTCAACAGGTTCAGATGGTAATTGTATTCTTACTTCGTGTTGTATTCTATGCGCCGATCATTGCTGTCGGAGGACTGATCAAAGCGATGAATACCAACGCAAGCATGACGTATATTATCGGAATTGCAGTTCTATCTATTTCTATTCTCGTTATCGTGATGTTTGGAATTGCAATGCCAAAGATGAAGAAAATGCAAAAGATGGTAGACCGCTTGAATCAAGTAACGAGAGAAATTTTAACGGGACTTCCAGTCGTACGTGCTTTTGCAAACGAGAAACACGAGGAAGAACGCTTCGATGGAGTTAACGATCGTTTAACGAGACTTACACGTTTTGTCGGACGTACGATGTCATTTATGATGCCAGCGATGATGTTTATCATGAATATGATTTGTTTACTTATCGTATGGAAGGGAGCAAATGGTGTCGATACAGGTACAATGCAAGTAGGAGACATCATGGCTTACATTCAGTATACAATGCAAATTATCATGGCATTCTTAATGATCTCTATGATGAGTATTATGTTGCCGAGAGCAAGTGTTAGTGCGAAACGTATTAACGAAGTGTTAGAGCATGATATCGCAATTAAGGATCCAAAAGTAAAGAAAGCGTTCGATCCAAAGAAACGTGGAACGGTAGAATTTAAAAATGTATGTTTCCGTTATCCGGATGCCGACTATGATGTTCTTACTGATATCAACTTTGTCGCAGAACCTGGGAAGACGACGGCATTTATCGGAAGTACCGGAAGTGGAAAATCGACTGTTGTCAACTTAATTCCGAGATTCTTCGATGTTTCGAAAGGAAGTATTTTGGTCGATGGAGTTGATATTCGTGAAGTTGGCGTTCACGAGTTACGCGATAAAATTGGATTTGTTCCACAAAAAGGGGTTTTATTCAGTGGGACGATCGAATCGAATATCAAATATGGCAACGATCATATTACTGACAAGATGATGAAGGAAAGTGCCCGCGTTGCGCAGGCGACAGAATTTATCGAAGCACAGGAAAAAGGATATCAAGCACCAATTAGCCAAGGTGGAACAAACGTCAGTGGTGGTCAAAAACAACGTCTTGCCATCGCTCGTGCACTTGCCAAAGATCCAGATATCTTTGTCTTCGACGACAGTTTCTCAGCGCTTGATTTTAAGACGGATGCTAAATTGCGTGCGGAACTTGCTAAAATTACGAAGAAAAAGACTGTTTTAATCGTTGCTCAACGTATTAGTACGATCATGAATGCAGATGAGATCATCGTATTAAATGAAGGTGAAGTTGCAGGAAAAGGTACACACCAAGAACTTATGAAGACGTGTGACGTTTACCGCGAAATTGCATTATCACAATTAAGTAAGGAGGAGTTAGATTATGAATAATCATGGACCAGGTCCTAAAAACAACGCCCCTGTCAAAGTAAAGGACATAAAGGGGACCTCTTTAAAATTGTGGGGGCTTTTAAAACAGTATAAAATTTCATTATTGTTCGTCATTTTATTTGCCATTGGTTCGACTGTATTTACGATCATAGGACCGAAGATATTAGGAAATATTACGACTGAAATATTTAATGGCCTTATGTTAAAGATCAGTGGAACCGGTGGAATCGACTTTGATAAAATCAATCAAATTATTCTCGTATTGGTTGCTCTTTATATCGTAAGTTTGTTCTTCTCATTTATCCAAGGTTTTATCATGAGCAATGTCTCTGCTAAGATCTCTTATAATTTACGTAAAGATTTAATAGAAAAAATCAATCATTTACCGATGAAATTTTTCGATACGAAAACACATGGAGAGGTACTTTCTCGTATTACAAATGACGTCGATATGTTGACGCAAAGTTTGAATCAAAGTATCACATCGATTATTACAAGTATTGCAACTTTGATCGGAATCTTCATCATGATGGTATCGATCAATATTCCAATGGCAATCGTCGTCTTGTTAATCGTACCATTCTGCATGATCGTTTTAGGTACCGTTATGAAGAAGAGTCAGATTCACTTCTTGAATCAGCAAAAATTCTTAGGTGATATGAATGGTCACGTAGAGGAAATCTACGGTGGACACGATATCGTAAAAGCATTTAATGGAGAAGATAAAGCAAGTGTTCACTTTAACGAAATCAATCACGATCTATACGATTCAGCATGGAAGAGTCAATTCTTATCTACGATGATGCATCCAATTATGCAATTTATCGGAAACTTAAGTTATGTCGTCGTATCAATCTTAGGTGGGTACATGGTAATCAAAGATAAGATTGCAGTAGGAGATATTTTATCTTTTACACAATACGCAAGGACATTCATGCAGCAGATTAGCCAGTTATCACAAATTATGAACATGGTACAACAAGCACTGGCGGCAAGCGAGAGAGTATTTGAGTTCCTAGATGAAAAAGAGGAAGTTGAAACTGCAACAAAGCCACTTCCTGTAGATAAGATCAAAGGAAACATCGAGTTTAAGCATGTTCAATTCGGTTACAATGAAGATCGTATCATCATCAAAGACTTTAGTGCGAAGGTAAAACAAGGGGCGAAAGTCGCAATCGTTGGACCTACTGGAGCTGGTAAGTCTACGATGATTAAGCTTTTAATGCGTTTTTACGATGTCAATAGTGGTGCAATTTTAGTAGATGGACACGATGTACGTGATTTCAAACGTCAAGATCTTCGTTCTATCTTTGGAATGGTATTGCAAGACACTTGGCTATTTAGTGGGACGATTGCGGATAATATTCGCTACGGAAAATTAGATGCATCTTTAGATGAAGTAAGAGAAGCTTGTAAAACAGCAAGTGTCGATCACTTTATCCGTACGTTACCAGATGGATACGATATGATCATCAACGAAGAAGCAGATAACATCTCTGGTGGTCAGAAACAATTACTTACGATCGCTCGTGTGATTCTAGCAGATCCAAAAGTATTGATCTTGGATGAGGCAACAAGTAGTGTTGATACGAGAACAGAGTTGTTGATCCAAGATGCGATGGATAAATTGATGGAAGGTAGAACAAGTTTCATCATCGCACACCGTCTATCGACGATTAAAAATGCAGATCTCATTATCGTTATGAACGAAGGAGATATCGTCGAGACTGGAAACCACGAAGAATTGCTTGCCAAAGATGGATTCTATGCGAAGTTGTATAATTCACAATTCGAAGAAGTGGAAGAATAATCCCACTTCTTTTTGTTTAAATAGACATTTACTTGACGTTGTGCAATTGACTTTATATGGTAAAGCAAAGAGAAGAAAAAAACGATGCTTGTCGAGAGTAAAAGTACTTAAAATATCAAGGAATATAATAGTTTATACGCCTGCCTAACAATCTGCACATCGCATTGTGGATAAAAACGATCAAAGGAATATGAAGATTCATACTCCGTTTTTATTTGAAAAATAAGTCGATTTCGTTTTATAATATTTTATAGTTAGTATGAAATGGGTGATGAGATGAAAGTACTTGTAATTATGTTTACTAAGATATTGCAAAGAATACTAAAATTATTTGGAAGAGGTAGTTCTCTGCCAGGGACGATTGCTCGTAAATTAAGCCCCAACATTTTAAGCAAATTTAAACTCCCTAATATTACGATCTGCGTGACAGGGACGACTGGAAAGACATCGATTTCTGGAATTCTCTGTCAGATCTACGAACAGGCAGGGTATACAGTTGGAAACAATTCAAAAGGATCGAATTTGGAAGATGGGGTTATTAGCTTACTTTTGGAAAACTCCACAGTTACAGGGAAAGTAAAAACAGATGTATTAGTTATCGAGCTTGATGAACGGTATGTGAAACGCGTATTTAAACATATGCAACCGGATTATTTTATCGTAAACAATATTTCACGAGATCAAATGGCGAGAAATGGTCATTTTGATATCGTATGGAATGACATTCACGAAAATATTACAGATTCTATCCATTTGATTTTGAATGCCGACGATCCGCTCATCTACCGTATGGCTTTAGATCATCAGGGAAAGGTTTCCTACTATGGACTTAGAAGGACGAAGTATTCTCGCGATAAAGCAAATGGTGCACTCGACTTGAGTTATTGTCCTGTTTGTCATCACAAATTAATTTTCGATTATTTTCACTATGGAAATATCGGTGGGTATCATTGTCCAAACCATGATTTTTCACGTCCTAATGTCGTTTATGAGAGCGTATTAAACGACGATGGCTCTTTCACGATCGATGGACAAGTCATTCAGACCGAGAATAATGCGCTATATCAGATTTACAATTTATCTGCAGGATATGTAACCGCACTTGTATCAGGGGCGGTAGATAGAGAAAAGATTGCCTATGCATTAAACCATCTCAAATTAAAGACAAAGCGACTCGATACATTTCAAATTGGAAAAGTAGAGGCAACTTTACTATTAAGTAAAAATGATACGCCGATTTCTTACAATCAATCAATTGATTATATATGTAATCAAAAAGGAAAGAAGACCGTGTTTTTAGGCTTTAACACTATTAGCATCATGTATAACATCAAAGATATATCTTGGATGTATGATGTAAATTTTGAATTATTACAAGATGAGAGCATCGAAAAGATCGTATGTATGGGAAGTTTTGCCTACGATATCGGGGTTCGTTTAAAATATGCGAATATCGACATGGAGAAAGTATCGTATTTCGAAGATTCAACGCCGATGCTTTCGATTATCGAGGAAAATACAATAGGGCATGCTTATCTTGTTTTCCCATTTGATATGGAACATCAGTTTCAAGCCCTTATGAAAGAGAAGGTGAAATAATGGAATTTCATATCGCACATCTATATTACGATATTTTAAATTTGTATGGAGAACATGGGAATGTAAATGCATTAAAAAGGCAACTTGAAACACAAGGAATAGAACCTGTCATTCATTTTCTTTCTGTCGATGATGAGATCGACGTTTCCAAGTTTGATCTTATTTATATTGGAGCAGGGACGGAGGAAAACGAAAAGTTTGTCTTAACCCATTTGTTGAAATATAAAGATGATATTTTATCGGCAATCGAAAAAGGTACGTTTTTCTTGATTACGGGAAGTGCTCTTAATTTCTTTGGGAAAAAGTGGATTCAAAAAGATGAAACGGAATTAGAGTGTCTTGGAGCATTCGATTACGAAATCAAAGAAGAACCGATGCGAATGATCGATGAATGTTATTTCACGTGTGATTTTTTAAAGACACCAGTCATCGGATTTCAAAATCAGTGTACTGTGATGAAAAATAACGATGCTACGATTTTTTCCGTAAAGCGTGGAGTCGGAATGTATCCGAATAGTAAAAGCGAAGGGGTACATAAAAATCATTTTTATGGAACTTATTTAATTGGACCTGTATTGGTACGAAACCCAGAGCTATTACAATACCTCGTGATGGAGATGATTCATGCGAAGTATCCGGATGTCGTATTTCAACCGTTTGATTTAGACTTAGATTTGAAAGCACATGATCACTATATCGATCGGTACTTTTCAAAGCTAAAGATAGAGGAGGAGTAAAATGAATACTATGATGATTGCGCTTGCTTTTACAAGTGTCATGTTATTACTAGGAATGTGGTTGCGTGCCAATGTTCCACTGTTTAGAAAGATGTTAGTTCCAACAAGTGTTCTTGCCGGGATCGTCGGATTCATCTTATTAAACTTGAATTTGAAAATTTTTGATGGATTGTCGTCTGCTACGTTTACGACCATCGTTAACGAATTATTTACGTTATCGTTTATCTCAATAGGACTTACGAGCGTTGGTAAAAAATCGGAGAAAAAAGGGAAAACGGCGAAGGAGATTGCGAAAGGTTCTCTTGGAATGGGGACAATCTGGTGTATTTTGTATGCGCTACAACCGCTTCTCGGAGCTCTTGTTATCGTATTGATCGGATCTTTCTTTGGTATGAATCCAATATATGGTTTATTGATTCCGTTTGGATTTGCTCAAGGACCTGGACAGGCAGCAACGTTTGGAGGATTATTTGAAGAGTATGGATTTGAAAATGCTGCGATGGTCGGACTATCATTTGCAGTGATTGGTTTTTTGATGGCTTTCTTCGTAGGTGTTATTTTGGTCAAACTTGCAATGAAACGCGGTATTATCAAGAGCCAAAAAAGTGATGTTACTGTAGAACGCGGATATTATAAAGAACCAAATGAAAATGAAGTGATTGGATATGAAACAACGCACAGTGGAAATATCGAAACACTCGCATTTCATTTTGCAATCATGGGTCTTTGCTATTTAATAGCGATTGGAATATCTAAATTATTCTCTTATTTGCCAAGCTTTTTAGGAAGCAGTATGAGTGGTATGATGTTTATGAACGGAATGCTTGCAGCTTATTTGGTAAAGGCAGTCATGAAAAAATTAAAGTTAGATGGAATGATCGAAAACACATTGCAAAGTAAGATTACAGGATTTTTAACAGACTTTGTCGTCGCTTGCTCTTTTATGGCGGTACGCATCGGAGTGATCGGTTCAGTGATCGTACCAATTCTTGTCGTTTCTGCTGTTGGTACGGTTGCAACAGTTGCGATTTGCCTATACTTCGGAAGTCGTATCGGTGGTAAAAATGACTTTGAAAGAACGCTCGGTCTTTATGGAACAAGTACAGGGACAGTACCATCTGGAATTGCTCTCGTACGTATGGTGAATCCAAAACTTACTGGTACGACGGCAATCGAACTTGGAATGATGAATATTACGATGATGTTGTCGGCACCAGTTTATCTTTTGATCTTAGCTTGTGCATCTAAGACAGTGTCATTTTCATTGACGCTTGTGGGTTTATTCGTTCTCACAATTGTCTACATCGTTTGTATGAAATTATTCCGTTGTTGGGGAAAACCAACATACCATTGGTTCGATAGAAAGAAGGAAGTAGAATGAAAAAGCTTTATCATGGTGGAACTATTATTACGATGGAAGAACCAGTGACAGTAGGAGCTCTTGTCACAGACGAAGATCGTATCGTTGCACTCGGAACTTTCGAAGAGTTGAAAACAGAGTATCCGGAAGCTGAATGTGTAGATTTAGATGGACTTACGTTGATGCCAGCATTCATCGATCCTCACAGTCATATTACGATGACTGCTAACATGATGGTTGCAACGGATTTAACTGAGTGTCTATCTTTTGAAGATATTGTAACGACGTTAAAAAAAGATTTAGAGAAAAAACAATTAGGAAAAGATGATGTTTTAATTGGATTTGGCTATGACCACAACGTATTAAAAGAAGAAAAGCATCCAACGAAGGATATTCTAGATCAAGTTTCAAAAGAAGTGCCGATTTTTATCACTCATGTTTCCGGACACATGGGATGTGGATCTAGCAAGGTGTTAGAACTTGCTCACATTACTGAAGATACGAAGGATCCTGAAGGAGGTAAGTTCGGTAGAGTCGATGGTACGATGGAACCAAATGGATATTTTGAGGAAGGCGCAATGATGCAACTTTATCAAGCATTTGGTAGTCGCATGCAAGTAGATACGTTAAGCTTATTAAAGGAAGCAGAAAAGTTATATGCAAGTTATGGAATTACGACTGTGCAAGATGGTGCGAGTACCAAAGAGACAGTCCAATTACTAAAAGAAGCAGGAAAACATGGCGTTTTATATCTCGATGTTGTCGCTTATCCGCTTTATAGTGCTGGAGCTGAAAACATCATAAGAGAAAATATGGACTATACAAAGTTTTATCACAATCATTTAAAGATAGGTGGATATAAACTTATTTTAGATGGTTCCCCACAAGGAAAATCAGCTTGGATGACACAACCTTATGAAAATAGTGGCGACTATGCTGGATATCCTTGGATGAAAGATGAAGATGTTCTTTCTTGTATTGAAAGTGCTTTAAATAATCAACGTCAAGTACTCGCTCATTGTAATGGAGATGCTGCATCGGATCAGTACTTACGTTGCTATCAAAAAGCATTAGAAAAGAAAGATGATCGTACACTGAGACCTGTTATGATTCACTGTCAAACAGTTCGAAAAGATCAGTTAGAATTGATGAAAGAAATCGGCATGATTCCATCTATATTCGTTGGACATACGTATTTTTGGGGAGATGTGCACGTTAAGAATTTTGGACTTGATAGAGGAACTCATATCAGTCCAGCAGGTTCTGCATTGAAGTTGGGATTGCCAATCAACTTCCACCAGGATACACCCGTTACAAAACCTAATATGATGCATTCTGTCTGGTGTGCTGTCAATCGTATTTCAAGAAGTGGTAATGTTCTTGCGGAAGAGGAGAGAATTTCTGTATTAGATGCTCTCAAGGCAGTGACGATTGGATCCGCATATGAATATTTCGAAGAGGATGAAAAAGGAAGTTTGAAAGTAGGAAAGAAAGCAGACTTCGCAATTTTGGATCAAGATCCACTTACGATCGATCCAATGGAATTAAAAGATATCGTCGTAATGAAGACGATCAAAGATGGAGAAGTTATCTACGAACGTTAAAAAGCTAGATAGCTTTTTTTCTTTATGATATAATGAGTGAGGTGGTAAGATGAAGTTAGAAGCATACTGGATGGAACCTTGTATTATCGTTTTAGATACAAAGCAAAAACAAAAGATTTTAGAAACGCTAGAACAACAGAAAAAACTATATCGTTGTAAATTTTTGACGATGCGAGAACTCCTCCTCGCATGGTATGGAACTTATCATATAGAGACCTTAGTTGCGATACAAAAAAAGAAAGAAGTTTCTCTTTCTAACGCTTTATTGATCGCTCGTAACTTACCATGGATCGAAGATAAAAATTACGAAAGTTCCACCTTGCATGAGCTAGTCGAAGTGAAAAAGGAATTGCACGAATCAGGATTATGGGAGAAAGACCAATTTTTGTCGTCATATCTTCATCATAAAAAAATCGTCGTACTAAAGACAAATTTAACAAAAAAAGAAAAGAAGATTTTTGCGGATTTGGAGCAGGATAATGAAATTATATATCCTAATATAGAAGAAGAAAATAGAACGTATTCTTATGGAAGTTACGATACTGTGGAAGAAGAAGTCGTTGCTACATTAGAACAAATTTTAGACTTATTAAAACAACAAACTGATATCAACCGAATCAAACTATGGCTGCCAAATTCTGATTATCACGCGACCGTTCACCGGTTGTTTTCACTCTTTCAAATTCCTCTTGATTTCATCGAACGAAAACCATTGGACACTTATCCGATCGTGCAAAAATATTTGGAATCGAGACATACAAACGATCATGCTTTAGACGAGTTATCTGTAACATCGGCAATTGAAGATGAACTTTTTGAACAACTTGTGCAAATTGAAAAAGAAACGTTATCGTTGAATCCTCAAGATCGTTATGATGCTATTTTATATTTATGTCATACGAAGTATTATGCTAAGCCACGATATCAAAATTGTGTCAGTGAAATATCTTCCTTAGAAGAGGCGAAAGAGGAAGATATCGTATTTGCACTTGGAATGAGTTTAGGGTGTACCCCTCGTATTGCTAGAGATGACGATTATTTGTCCGATATCGAAAAAGAAATGATCGAAATCGAAACATCTCAAGAGAAAAACAAAAGAGAAAAAGAAGTGCTGTTAGAACAAATCTTACATACGAAGCATTTATATCTTTCCTATGCTAGAAAGAGTCGTAGTGGAGAGTATGCGGAAAGTCCTTTGATCGATCTTTTAAAAGAGCGTAACGTTCTTTTAGAAAAGAATATTACATATACGTATGATAAAGAGTTATATAATCAGTATTTACTCGCATGTGCTTGGGATCAATATGTAAAATATCAAGAAAAGACAAAAGAGTTTCAGGATCTTTCCTCTCATGTTCCGCACGTATATCAAACGTATCACCATGAATTTCAAGGAATCGGTGAGGAAAAGCTTCATCGCTATTTACAGGAACTAACTTTATCTTATTCTTCAATTCAAACGTTTTATCAGTGTCAATTTCGTTATTATTTAAATCATGTTTTAAAACTCTACGACAAAAAAGAAGAGACGACAAGTACGTTACTTGGAAACATCGTACATGCCATTTTGTGTAGAGTATTAAAGGAAAACCTAGATACTTATGACGAAGTGATCGACGATGTCATGAAAGAATACTATGAGACGCTAGAACTTGAAAAAAGAGATCGATTCTATCAGAAAAAATATAAAGAAGAGATCATCTCATTGATCGATATCATAAAAAAACAGCTCACAAATACAAAGTTTGAAGGAACTTATTACGAAGAGAAATTTTCAATTGCTTTCGATCACAAAATTCCAGTGATATTAAAGGGGTTTATCGACAAAGTGATGACACTTACAATCGGAGATTATGAATACGTACTTATTATCGATTATAAAACAGGTACGATCGAAACGAATTTCAATCCGGTGATTTACGGATTAAATATGCAACTGTTGATTTATTATTATTTACTTTTAAAGACCAATTCGAATACTCGGTTTGCTGGAATGTATTGGCAGAATATTATGAAAGATTTACTTCCTTACGAAAAAGGAAAAACTTATCAAGAGAGAAAAGAAAGTGCTTATCGTTGGAATGGATATACGACGAAGGATCGTGAGATTTTAGATAGAATCGATACGAATTTAGAGAATTCTTTTATTCAATCGATGAAAGTAAAAAAAGATGGAAGTTATTATCACTATGTCAAAGCATTAGATGATCAAGAATTAGAAAGATTACTTGCGATCGTTGAAGGTCATATCAAAGAAGCGATCGATCATATTTTGAAAGCTGATTTTAAGATCAATCCGAAGAAGATTGGAATCGAGCAAGATATTACGGGTTGTAGATTTTGTCCGTATCGTAACATTTGTTTCATGCAAAGAGAAGATGTTGTAGCACGAAAAGAGTATAAGAACTTAGAATTTATGAAGGAAGAAGGCGATTTATAAGATGCACTTTACAGAAGAACAACAACAGGCAATTTATGAAACAGGGCATAATATTATCGTCAGTGCTGGAGCAGGAAGTGGTAAAACTGCTGTATTAACAGAGAGAATTATCGAAAAGTTAAAATCGGGAATCTCTCTTTCCGAACTCGTCGTTTTAACCTTCACCAATGCAGCAGCTTTCGAGATGAAAGAACGTGTACGAAAAAAACTCGTGAAAGAAGTAGAGGCAGGGAATGTCGCGCTTGCTTCTCAGTTGGATCTACTAGATACAGCAGATATTTGTACATTTGATAGCTATAGTTTAGCCCTCGTCAAAAAGTATCACTATCTCTTAGGACTTGAAAAAGATGTAAATATTTGCGATAGCGTCATGATCGAAAGTAAGAAAAAAGAATTGATGGATGACGTGTTTAGAGAATTGTTCGAGGAAGAAGATCCATGCTTTCTAGCATTCATGGATACTTTTACTTTGAAAAGTGATCAAAAGATGCAGACGGCGATGCTATCAATGTATCGTAAATTAGAGACGATTCAAAAGAAAGATGAGTTTTTAGATACTTATGAGTCGACACATTATAATCCTTCTTTCGAAGAGAAACTAATTCATGATTATACAAAGGTAATTCTAAGAGAGAAAGATTCTATGCTTAGAATCTTAGAGCAGACGGAAGATGTCATACATAACGAAGTTTTAAGAGACTGGTATGAAAAGTTGTATACGATTTTAGAACCTCTAGAACATGTGAATACTTACGATGAGATCGTAGCATTATTACCAAAGTCGTTACCGAGCATGACGACGAGTAAGAAAGTAGAGGATGAAGAAAAGGAAGAAGTTAAAAAGTATTACGATCCTCTCAAGAAATATTATCAAGCGATAAAAGAGTTATGTGATTACGAAAGCGCACAGTCTATGATCGATGAATATAGAAGCACGAAAGAGAGTGCGAAAGCTGTAATCAAGATTTTAAAACGATTTGAAGAAAAACTCATGGCACTAAAGAAAAAATATCAAGTATTTGAATTTAGCGATATTACTCGTTTTGGAGTGATACTCTTCGAAAAGTATCCAGATATTCGAAAACAGTATCAGACGAAGATCAAAGAAATTATGATCGACGAGTATCAAGATACGAACGATATTGGAGATTACTTTATTTCTCTCATCGCCAACAATAATGTCTATATGGTAGGAGATGTGAAACAATCGATCTATAGTTTCCGTAATGCCAATCCATCGCTTTTTATGGAAAAGTATAAATCTTATCAAGATCCTAATGTTGGTTGTAAGATCGATCTTATGAAAAACTTTCGTTCGAGAAGAGAAGTCTTATCTTCGATCAACTTCTTGTTCGAACGATGGATGAATGAGAGAATGGGAGGAGTCAACTATACAGAAGGGCACGAGATGATCTTCGGAAACACTTCATACGAAGAAAAAGGTGCGTGTGAAGTTGATCATCAGTTGGAAGTTTTAGACTATGCTTATCTCGATCGCAGTTATCGAAAAGAAGAGATCGAAGCGTTTTTAATCGCTTCTGACATTGCAAAAAAAATAAAAGAGCACTATCCAGTGTTCGATATGAAAGAGGGAAAAATTAGAGATTTAGAATATCGTGATATTACGATATTAATGGACCGTAAGACGAATTTCGAACTATATAAAAAGATATTTACATATTTACAAATACCAATGAATATTCATAAAGAAGATGGATTTGTGATTTCTGATGAGATCTTTGTCTTGCATAGTATCCTTACGATTTTAACTTGTATGCAAAAAAAAGATTATAACAGTACGACGTTCCGTCATCACGTGATGGGGTTACTTCGTAGTTTTCTCTTTTCCTACCAAGATGAAGAAATCTTTTCAATGTTTTTAGACGCAAAAGAAAAGAATATCTCTTTCTATCAGGCATGGAAAGAAAGAGAATCATTGGTGGAGGCTTTATCTAACATACGAGAAGTGTATCAGTTATTGCCGACACTTTCTTTAGAACAACTCTTAAGAAAGATTTTGGAGACGTTTCACTTTTATGAAAAGTTAATGACGAAAACAGATGTTGCTCTAACTCATGCGAAGATGGAATATTGTTTGAATCTAGCACAGTCTTTAGAAAAACTTGGATACGATTTACCACAGTTTACAGATTACTTTAAAACCGCATACGAGGAGAAAATCGACGTTCAGTTTCAAATGGGCAAAGAAACGCAGAATGCAGTGCAATTGATGACGATTCATAAGTCGAAAGGACTGGAGTTTCCTCTTTGCTATTATAGTGGTCTATATAAGACGTTTTCTAAAGAAGATTTTAAAGACCGCTACTTGTTAAACCAGACGTACGGATTTGTCTTACCTGTATGGAAGGAAGGACTCAAAGATACGATTTTAAAAACGCTCGTAAAAGAAGAATATTATGAGAAAGATATCTCTGAAAAGATTCGTTTATTTTACGTTGCGACGACACGTGCCAAAGAAAAGATGATCATGGTAGCTCCTCTACAAGATTACGAGCAAGAAATAGATGATACGACAGATGCGAATAAACTTCGATATCGAAGCTTTCTAGATATGTTGATATCGATTAAGAATGATTTAAAACCTTATTGTCGTAGTGTAAGCTTGGATGATACAGCTTGTACGCACGATTATGATAAGATACCAACGATAGAAAGAAAAGAAGAAATTACAAGTCCGTTTACATACTTTCACTACGAAGGAAAAAAAGAAGAACGACAAAGAGGAAGATATTCCAAGAAAAGTACGTTACCCGATCTAAAAGAAAGAGACATGATGGAAAAAGGAACGGAATTCCATAGACTTTTAGAATTGATCGATTGGAACAATAGAGAAGCATTCTATCAAGAACATCACATCGATGGATCGATCACAAAATTAATAGAGCAATTTTTTAAGGTGACGTTTTTAAAAGATATTCAACCAATTGAGATTTACCGAGAATATGAATTTACTGATGAAGGTAGGCACGGTATGATCGATTTACTGATCGAAACAGAAAATACTTTCTTGATCGTCGATTATAAATTAAAGAATATCGATTCTAAAAGTTACGATGACCAATTGAATGGGTACAGGACGTATTTAAAAAAGATTACGAACAAAGAAATCAAATGTTATTTGTATTCTATTATAGATGGAATTTATCGTGAAATAAAATAGAACAAAAGAAGTAAAATATGGTATAATGGATAAGTCAAAATAAAAGGAGTGAGTACATGAAGAAAATAAAAGAAAATATCATTCTTGGAGTAAAAGGTTTTATCATGGGAATCGCCAATATTATTCCAGGAGTCAGTGGAGGTACGCTCGCTTTAACACTCGGAATTTACGAACGATTTATTGGAGCAATTAGTCACTTTTTCTCTAATTTAAAAGAAAATATTAAGTTCTTATTGCCGATTGCGATTGGACTTTGCCTGGCTATTTTATCGATGAGTCGTGTGATCGATTGTTCGTACGAACATTTTCCAATTCCGACGACATTATTTTTCGTAGGACTTGTAATCGGAGGAATCCCAATGTTATATCACAAAGTCAAGGGGAAGAAAGAGGGAAAACAAATTTCTAGTTGGATCATTCTTCTCATGACTTTTTCACTCGTTATCGTGATGGCATTTGCAGATCAATTATTCGGAACGACTGCAAAAGTGAATTTGAGTGGTCTAGATCTTTGGGGATACATAATTCTATTTTTCGTCGGAATGATCGCTGCAGCAACGATGGTCATTCCAGGAGTAAGTGGGTCTTTAGTATTGATGTTACTCGGATATTATTACCCAATCTTAAAGGTCGTAAAGTCTCTTACGAAATTCGAAAATTTAGGAGAGAATATCATGATTGCAGGTATCTTTGGTGTTGGTGTGTTAGTAGGAATTGTGCTCATTTCTAAAATCATCGAATTTTTATTGAAAAAGTTTGAGACAAAAACATATTATGGAGTGTTGGGATTCATTTTTGCAAGTATTCTTGCAATTCCAATTTCTACTTATAACGAGGTAGAAAATCTAGTATTTTCTGTACCGCAAATTTTAATAGGAATTATTTTCATGGCAATCGGTGGACTCATTGCCTATAAGTTAGGAGATGAATAACATGCTTTGGTTAGAAGTAATCATTTTAGGAATCGTACAAGGAATTGCAGAATTTTTACCAATTTCTTCTTCTGCTCACCTCATTATTTTTAGAGACGTCTTTGGTATTGGAAGTGATATTGGAAGCAACATCGCAATGACGTTTGATATCGCATTACATTTAGGAACGTTACTTGCTATTTTGATTTACTTTTTTAAAGATTTCTGGAAGATTTTAATCAGTGGTTTTACAAAGCCAAAATCGACAGATGGAAAATTGATGTGGTTTATTTTAATCGCGACGATTCCTGCTGCTATTTTCGGAGTTTTATTTGAAACGACGATCGAAGAACTAGTTCGTGGTAACTTTATTTTAATTGCCTGTGCGCTCATCTTTATGGGAATTGTCATTT
Source organism: uncultured Mycoplasmatota bacterium (assembly GCA_900553765.1). Classification (GTDB taxonomy): domain Bacteria; phylum Bacillota_I; class Bacilli_A; order RF39; family UBA660; genus Fimihabitans; species Fimihabitans intestinipullorum. The sequence continues at coordinate 13,071 of USET01000003.1, read as the reverse complement.
ACCTAGCAGACGTATATTTTAAACAAAAAAAATCATTTAAAGATATGAAATGGACGGATGCTCTCGTAATCGGATGTGCTCAAGTATTCGCTTTGATTCCAGGTTTTTCGAGAAGTGGAACAACGATTTCTGCAGCACGTGCGATGAAATTAAATCGTGAGGATGCAGCGAAGTTTTCGTTCTATCTATCTGCACCAGTGATTTTTGGAGCATCTTTCTTAACACTACTCAAAGATAATACAGTGACACTGATCGCATCTAATGTAGGGATTTTTGCAGTCGGAATCTTAGTAGCATTTATCACAGGGCTTCTATGTATCGAGTTTTTAATGAAATACATTAAAAAACACGATTTCAAAATTTTCATGTGGTATCGTGTCGCTATGGGAATTATCGTTATTTTATGGACGTTATTCGTATTATAGAGATTGTGATAATCTCTTTTTTTATGATATGATAAATGAGGAGGTCGTTATGGAAGAATATCGCAAAATAGAAAAAAGTATTATAAAAAAATATCGTCGTAAGTTATGGAGTAAATTTGTAAGAGCTATCAAAGATTATGATTTGATACAGCCGAATGATCGCATCGCAGTATGCATTAGTGGTGGGAAAGATTCTATGTTACTCGCAAAATGTATGGAGGAGTTAAAACGCCATGGGCAATTCGACTTTGATGTCAGTTATATCGTAATGGATCCAGGGTATCAGGAGGAGAATCGAAAGAAAGTAGAAGAAAATTTAAAGAAACTTCATATCAATGCTGAGATTTTTCACGCTGACATTTTTAAGGTTGCAGAAAAGACAAGTGTTGGCTACAACAATACACCTTGCTATTTATGTGCTCGCATGAGAAGAGGAAATTTGTATGCGAAAGCAAAAGAATTGGGTTGTAACAAAATCGCCTTAGGACATCATTTTAACGATGTGATCGAAACGATTCTTTTAAATATGATCTATACTGGTCAATATTCTTCTATGTTGCCGAAACTTCATAGCGACAACTTTGAGGGAATGGAACTCATTCGTCCTCTTTACTACATCAAAGAAAAAGATATAGAAGCATGGGTTCGTTATAATGAACTTACGTTTATCGATTGTGCATGTTCTGTTACGAAAAAGGGTAGTGGAAAAAGAGAAGAAATGAAAAGACTTGTAAAAGAATTGGTGGGTTTATATGAAGATGCAGATATTCATATTTTTAAATCGAGTGAAAATGTAAATATGAATACGATCTTAGGATATCGGTGGAATGGAGAAAAACATAGCTTCTTAGAGTATTACGAAAAAGAACAAACATCAAAACAAGACAATTAGTATATGTAATAATGTCATCTTGATTTTCAAGATTGATTATGTTTTGATAGTGGATACCAACTTCATTTAAATTTCGTAGATATGAATCACGATAAAAAAGAAAAGATCAAAGCAGTTTACAAAGCGATGATGGATTATAAAACTTCGCACTAATAGTGTTGAAAAGATTTAGGCAAAAAAACTACATAACTACTATCTTTTCACATATAATTATGATATAATGAAGATGCTAGAGGGATAAAGATTAAGAAAAAACTCTAAAATATAACGATTGGGAATCTAATTGAAATACGGTGTTGAAAACTTGCCCTTGTGAGCAAGGATCCTAATGTGTTTCATGTGATGCCCACCTGGGAGACTGGGTTTTATCGTTAACTGTCCTTCTAGCATTTATATTGTATGTAACCTTATCAAGAGTGGTGGAGGGATAGGCCCTGTGAAACCCAGCAACCTACCATAGTGTGTGGTGCTAACCTACGGGAAACCGAAAGATGAGGAGCGCTCCTTAGTCTTTCTAAGGAGTTTTTTAGTGGAGGATAGAAATGAAAAGATTAGTAACGTGTGAGTCTGTCACTTGTGGGCATCCTGATAAAGTGTGTGATCAAGTAGCAGATGCTATTTTAGATGCATATAAGAAAGAAGATCCAGAGAGCCATGTGGCAGTCGAGGTATCGATGAGTTATCGTCGCGTATTTGTCATGGGAGAAGTTCGTTCTAAGGCAAAAATAGAAATAGAACCACTGATTAGAAAAACGATCTGTGAAATCGGTTATGACAATGATGCGTTAGAATTTAATGGAAACACGATTCCAATCGATATAGATATTCGTACGCAGTCTGAGGATATTTCGATGGGAGTCGATCAAGCACGAGATGTCGTTGGACAACTGGGGGCTGGTGATCAAGGAATGATGTATGGATACGCTTGTTCTGATACGGACAATAAAATGCCATATCCATACGAACTTGCAACGAAATTAGCACACCGTTTAGAAGTGGTACGAAAGGAACAATTGATTCCATATTTAAGACCAGACGGAAAAACACAGGTGACGATGGAATACGATGGAGAGGAACCTGTACGCATTCAAACGATATTGATATCGACACAACACGAACCAAATATCGAATTAGCGCAATTACGTAAAGATTTACTAACACATGTGATCGATCCAGTATTAGAAGCAAGATGGGATAGTGCTTCAATTCAGATTTTAGTCAATCCGACAGGGCGTTTTGTCTTAGGTGGACCTGCTGCAGATAGCGGTTTAACTGGAAGAAAGATCATCGCTGATACTTATGGTGGAATCGGCCATCATGGTGGTGGTGCTTTTAGTGGGAAAGATGCAACCAAGGTAGACCGTACAGCAGCTTATTATACGAGATATGTTGCAAAGAATTTAGTTGCTGCAAATTGCTGTCGTAAATGTGAAGTTTCCGTAAGTTATGCGATTGGAGTAGCAAATCCTATCTCGATTTCAATCGATACATTCGATACTGCGCGATATCCAGAAGAGACGCTTCTTCACGTTATTGAAACTGTGTTTGATTTTAGACCATCACAGATGATAGAAGCACTTTCTCTAGATAAAGTAGAATTTCAAACCTTATCTAATTATGGACACTTTGGATGGAATGCTAGCAAGCTATCATGGGAGCAAACAGATAAGGTAGAGGCGATTAAAGCAGCGTTAAAAACGCTTTAGTATTTTCGAAAAAGCGATGAAGAATAAGGTTGAAAGACACGTGCGTGTCTTTTCTTTTATCGTAAAACATGGTATAATAAAAGGCATACAAATAAGAATGATAAGGAGGAATCAGTTTGAAGAAAAATATTTGTCCTAACTGTGCAGGAAAGATTCAACCTGGTAGTACGATTTGCAAGCATTGTGGATATACGTTAGAACAAAAAGAGTCAGTGAGACCATATGAAGAGAGATATCAAGAGGAAGAAACATTCGAACAAGGTAGACCTCTCGACAGTGACAAAAAACGTCCGTTTGTCAACTATGGAATCGTTCGTGGTCCATATTGTAAATGGATCAGCATTCCTCTTTGTTTATTACTAGGATGGCTTGGAGGTCATAAATTCTACGAAGGTAAATATTTTATGGGAATCTTGTATGCCTTCACTTTTGGATTTTTTGGAATCGGTATTTTATTAGACTTGATTCAATTATTTCAAAAGAAAAAATATTACTATGTATCTAGTATTCCTTTTGTCATGTGAAAAAGGAATATATAAATGAGGTGAAAAAATGGATCAATTGAGTCGATTTGAATTATTGATCGGTGAAAAAATAGAGAAAATTAAAAACTTGACGGTTCTCGTCGTTGGATTAGGCGGAGTTGGAAGCTATGCGACAGAAGCATTGTGTCGAAGTGGTGTAGGAAGACTTATTCTGATCGACCATGACACGATCGATATTACGAATTTGAATCGCCAATTGATGGCGCTTCATTCTAATATAGGAAGATCAAAAGTCGAAGTATGGAAAGAGAGAATCAAAGATATCAATCCGGAATGTGAAGTGATTGGAATGCAAGAATTTCTAACATCTGAGACAGTGGAAGATTTGCTTTTTCCATATGGAATTGATTATATCGTAGATGCTTGTGATACCGTAGATGTGAAGCTTGCTTTGATCGAGTATGCACAAACACATCATATTAAGTTAATTTCATGTATGGGAACGGGAAACAAGTTAAATGCGACCAAAGTAGAAATTATGGAGTTAAAGCGGACACAGAATGATCCTCTCGCTCGCGTGATGAGAAAGAAGATCAGAGACCGTGGTTTAAGTGATGATGTCATCGTCGTTTGTAGTAAAGAACTCCCATGCCCTAACGAGTCGAAAGTAATTGGATCGACTGCATTCGTGCCGAGTGTTGCAGGTCTATACTGTGCAAGTTACGTCGTAAATGATCGATTGAGTTGTGAGGAGAACATATGAAAAAAGTAGAACGAGAACTATGTAACATCGTGAAAGACTTAGAGGGAAATTTAATCGGAATCGGACTTGCCGAACCTAAGCTTTTAGATAAAATAGAAAGAAATGATAAAATTACAGAATGTACTCTTTTAAACGATCAAACTGGAGAATTAAATAAGGAACAATCAGGGCGAACGAAAAAATTGAACATTCGAAAACTTCGTAAAAAATTTAAAAAGAAGAGAATTGATACGATTATATGCGCGACTGAAGAAATCGCACTTTATACTAAAACATTTGTAAAAGATAGTATCTATATTACGAAGGGAACGATCTATTTTTACGGAGAAGATCTAGATTTATTAGAAAATATTCAAGAGAAATACAAACGATATCAAGTTAGTACTAAACAAGAAAAATATGGACAATCTTATCTTTATGTCGTAGAAGTAAAAGATGCTAAAAATCATCGCATCAAAGAAATAGGATACTACATTAAAGATACGGTGATGAACGGAGTCGATTATTTAAGCGATTATCTTGTACATTAAAGGATTGATTCCTTTTTTTGTCGATTTATAGTATAATAAAAGAGTTGAAATAGGTGATAGGATGTATTTAAAGGAAATTAAGGCACACGGGTTTAAGTCGTTTGCAGATAAGATCAATATCGAATTAGGAACAGGAATTTCTGGAATCGTCGGTCCGAATGGAAGTGGAAAGAGCAATGTCGTAGATGCGGTTCGATGGGTACTTGGAGAGCAGTCTGTCAAATCTCTTCGTGGAGATGGAAACATGAGCGACGTTATCTTTTCTGGCAGTAAATCGAGAAATGCGCAAAATGTTGCAAGCGTTACGCTCGTCTTCGATAATAGTGACCGATATTTAAATGTCGACTATACTGAAGTTTCTATTCAAAGACGTGTTTATAAAGACGGAACAAACGAGTATCTACTCAATGGGGAACGTTGTAGATTGAAAGATATCACGGATATCTTATTAGATACAGGAATTGCAAAAGAGAGTTTTAATATTATTTCGCAGGGAAAGATTGAAGAAATTATCAGTAACAAGCCAAGTGAACGACGTATTATTTTTGAAGAAGCTGCAGGTGTACTCAAATACAAAAAGAGAAAAGAGGAGGCACTTCGTAAGTTAGAACGTACGCACGATAATATGAATCGTGTCGATGATATCATCGAAGAATTAAAAGAACAGGTAGAACCTTTAAAAGAACAAAGAGAAAAAGCATTACTTTATAAAGAAGTAAAAGGAAAGTTAGAAAATACAGAGATCGCATTAATTACGCACGATATCACTACTTTGAATACATCGTATCAATTAAATAAAGCAAAAGTAGATACACTCAACGAAGAAATTTTAAATATGGGATCTAATAGTCGTACGAGTGAAGCAGAGATCACAAAATTTAAAGTAACTTTAGATGCACTAGAGCAAAAGTGGAATCAAGTACAAAAAGCCTGGATCGAAAAAACGACTGAGTTAGAGAGAATCAATGGGCAAAAGCAAATTTTATTGGAGCGTAAAAAGTACGAAGTAGAGGACCAAAAATTACACGATGCGATCGTGCAATTAAAAGAACAGGAATTAAAACTTCAAACAGACTTACATGCCTTAGTTGGTGAAATTGAGTTAGCGAAAAAAGATTTAGAACAATTTCAAAATGAAAGGGAAAATGCGGAACATCAGTTAGAACAAAGTCGTAGTCGAAAACAGACGCTACAGGCACAACTTTCCGACCTTTTCAAACGTCAGACGATGAAAGCACATCAAATCGATCAATTACGTACATCGATCGAACACAATAGTTCACTGCCATATGCTGTTAAGAATATTTTGGATCATCCAAAGTTAACTGGAATTCATCATGTCATCGGTAAACTATTCGAAGTAGAAGAAAAATATGCGACAGCAATTTCCACTTCACTTGGAGGAGCAAGTCATTATTTGGTTGTAGATAATGAGAACGTTGCGAAAGTATGCATCAATTATCTAAAGCAAAACACACTCGGACGTGCAACTTTTTTTCCAATCAACGTAATAAAGCCAAAAGGAATCGATTTAAACGTTTTGAGTAGTGTCTCTCATATGCCAGGGTTTGTCGCTATCGCATCTACGTTGATCAAGTATCATCCAATGTACGATGGAATCATGAAAAATTTACTTGGTAACGTGATCGTTGCAACGGATTTGGATCATGCGAATGAAATATCTCGCAAGTTGATGGGACGTTATAAAATAGTGACACTAGATGGAGAATTGATTCATGTAGGTGGATCTGTCACTGGTGGAAAAGCCAAGAAGACAAGTAATATCGTTAGTGAAAAGTACGAATTAGAGAAAGCATTAAAAGAAGAAGAAGCATTAACCAATGAGATAGAGACATTAGAGAACAAGATGAACGAAGTCGATCACGACTTGAAATCAAAAGAGGACAAGTTATATTTGATTCAAAAAGAAACTGTCACAAAAGAAGAAAGTTATCGACAAAAACAAATCCAGCAAAAAGAAGTACAAGTTAAATTAGAACAAGTACAACTAGAAAAGACAGGAACAGGAAATATTTTAAATCACTCGCTCAGTGAAGAAGAAGATCAGATTTTAAAGAGATACTATCAAGTAGAACAAGAAAAGAATGATCTGGAGAGAACTCTAGAGCAAGTAAAGAAAGAAAAAGCAGATGTAACAGAGCAACTAGGGGAGATAGAGTTTTCTTATAAGCAAGAAAATAGCATTTTAACACAAAAGAGCAAAGAATTGAAAAACTTAGAAATTGAGTTAAACCGTGCGGATGTTAAGTTAGATACGTTACTTGCATCACTTTCTGAAAATTACGGAATGACTTATGAAAAAGCGATCACACTTTACGAATTAGATAGCGATGTTGAAAGTGCTCGTATGAAAGTAAGTCGGTTAAAAACCAAACTAAAAGAACTAGGTGAAGTCAATTTAGGTGCAATCGAAGAGTATGAACGCGTAAGTGTACGTTACGATTTCCTATTAAATCAAAAAGAGGATCTACAAAAAGCGGAAGATACCTTACTTGAGATCATCGAAGAGATGGACGAGGTAATGGAAAAAGAATTTGTTACGACGTTCGAAACAGTCCGTAAAAACTTTACAGAGACATTTAAAGAGTTATTCCGTGGAGGAAATGCTGATTTACGTCTTACCGATGAAGATCACATTTTAGAAACAGGTGTCGAGATTGTCGCTAGCCCGCCGGGAAAGAAACTTACGAGCATTTCACTTCTTTCAGGAGGAGAGAAGACATTTACTGCAATCAGCCTATTATTTGCAATTTTAAAATCTCGGCCAGTTCCATTCTGTATTTTAGATGAGGTAGAAGCTGCGCTAGATGAAGCAAATGTAGATAGTTTTGGTAAATACATCGAATCGTTAAAAGAGAAAACGCAATTTATTTTGATTACACATAAGAAAAAGACGATGGAATATGCGGATGTCCTCTATGGAATTACGATGCAAGAGTCTGGTGTTAGTAAATTAGTAAGTGTAAAACTAGAAGATTTAGATAAAACTGTCTAAGATGCGCGAGAAATGATGAAATGATTGACAAGTAAAAAAATTTCAACTACAATGAAATTATAATAGAGAGTCAAAGATAGTGAAAGGAGCATGGTTGTATGCGAAAAATAAGAAAACGAAAGACAAACCGGAATCTTATTTATGGAATCGTATTTTCAGCAATGCTCTTTTTGACTGTCGGATATTCTGTGCTTACGACGTCGTTAAACTTCAATATTACTGCGCATAAAAATAGTGTTACTTATGAAGTTGGAGATCAAGTTGAAGTATTAGGATTAACACAGACATTTCATGTCGTAGAAGTAGGGGAAGACTATTTGAAATTGCTTTGTGATAGCGCTGTTGGATTTTCTAAATTTAGTACATATCCAGTAAATACATTTGAAGACTCAGAAATGTATCGCATGTTGAATTCGTATACTATGTCGTGGGAAAGTGATATAGCGAGCGCCGGTGGTTCGACGAATCATTATAATGTTTACTTAATAAGCAAGGCTGAATTGGATGCTTTGATCGATTCAAAGGACCCTAACCTTAATACAGGATCTATGTTTAGTTTGAATGGCACAGGATTAGATTGGCTTACAAATTATGAGTGGAAATGGGATAGTTCCACAGGTGGATATATTACTGGATTCGCAACAAGTACGCTTGAATGGTATAGTAGCACAGCCCGTTTAGTTAACTTAGTTACATATCCTACTACAAATTCTGCTGTTTTTATGTATATTAACTATGGAAACAGTTATACTTATGGAATGGATATCCGTCCTTATCTTACGATCGATATAGAAAGTGTAAAAAAAATATAGAATGAAAGAGTTAGTTGTTGTAATACCGGCATACAATCCGCCAAAAAGAATGGTTTCATACGTCGGGGAACTGATAAAATTAGGTTTTTTAAAAATTATTATAGTAAACGATGGAAGCGATGAATGTTTTCAGTCTATTTTTGAGCAAGTACGAGAAAATAAAGAAGTTATAATTTTACATAATAAAAGAAATAAAGGGAAAGGTTATAGCTTGAAAAAGGCCTTTTCCTTTATTTGCAAACAAGATAATAGTTGCATAGGGGTTATTACAGTAGATGCAGATGGGCAACATACGATATCGGATGTAAAAAGACTAACCAAACTGTTTTTAGAAGATCCTACAAAGTGCATTCTTGGAATTCGAGATTTTAGTGCAGAGCAAGTGCCTTTTGTGAGGAAATGTTCCAATCGCTTGACGAATTGTATCTTTGCACGCCTTTATCATAGACAAATTCATGATACGCAGTCTGGATTTCGAATTTTTCCTTTTTCCTTACTACCTGATTTATGTAAGTTAGAAGGGGACAGATATGAATATGAACTTATGGTATTGATTGATCTGGTAAAAAAGGGCCGAGAAATCCGAGAGTATCAAATTGCAACAGTGTATCATAAAGAAAAGAAAGCTTCTTCTTTTAGACCAATCTATGATTCAGTACAGGTCTATAAGATGATGTGGAAAGGAAAGAGGAGATAATATGGGATTTTATTTCTTAGGAATATTTTTATTTATTATCTTGCTTTCCTTTTCCGTTAGTGTCATTGTTGAAAAGGAACTCAAGTATACGATTTCTTTTTCCTTTTTCTCCATAATTTTATGGATGTATATAGGAGGGTTATTTTTAGATTTACGCCTTGTCTTTGGAATGCTTTTGGTATGTTATGGAATAACAGTTGGTTATGGTATATATCGGATAAGAGGTAAGTGGAAAGAAAAAATAAAACAATACTTATATGATCCTATCTTATTGCTATATTTTCTTTTATTTCTAATTTTTCTTTCCTTTAATTTTAATCGGCATATAAGTTATATTGACGAATATCGTCACTGGGGGACTGTCGTAAAAGCTATGTGGGAATCACATCAGCTATCATTTCATATGGATTATATTATGTATCCATCTTATCCGCCAGCAATCTCTCTTTTACAATATACTTTTATATCTTTGTGCGGATTTTATAGCGAAAATATCTTATTTATCACTTTTTATTTATTTGGTGCCTCTTTGATGTTGCCATTTCTTAAAGTAACGAGAAAAAACTTTTTCTTTTCTCTCATTTTAGCATTTTTCTTACCAACCGTTTTATTTACTAGTTATTATAATTGTATTTATGTCGATGGCTTACTTGGAATATTATTTGCTTTTTCGATGCTTTTCATTACTAAAAAAATAGGTAAGCATACTGAAAAGTTTGATTTAACTTTGCTGACGCTCTCTCTTGTGGCGTTGACGTTATTAAAAGATATAGGATTCTACTTTGCTCTCATTGCTATATTATACTGGGGAATTACACTCAAAGTAAAAAAAATAGATCAGTGGAAGTCATTTTTCCTTCTTGCAACAGTAGTTATTTTAACTCGTTTTAGCTGGAGTTTGTGTCTTTCATTATTCGATACACCACTTCAGCATCAAAATGCGATGCCTTTGAAAGAGATAGGCAATCTGATTACCCTTCAATGGAATGATGTTCAAACAGGAGTAATTTCTCAATTCTTAAAGAGTTTTTTTCAATTGAAAATTATTTCAGATCCAATTACGCTTGATTATATATCTATTTTGATCGTGTTTATCTTAGGTGCTTATTGGATTTACCACAGAAGCAAAAAAGAAGAACGTAAAATATTAAAGTATTTTAACGTTCTTATGATCGGTGGAGCTATTTTGTATCCACTTACATTATTGCTGATGTATTTGTTTCAAATGGACCCATACGATGCTGTTAGACTTTCTTCTTACGATCGGTACATAGTCATTTTTATTAACGCTGTCTTGATTGCGGGAATGTTACTGATATTTGAACGGTTTCAAAAGCCAAAAGATTATATCATAGGGATTTGTATTTTTTGCTTATTTGTTCCATATGCACAGATATTAGGATGGTTTGATCAGCGGGATTTGAATCTCGATCGAGAGTGGAGAGAAATAGGGATACTTGCCAAAGAACACGATGTACTAATTTACGATCCAACATTACTTGAGATCGAATATGCAAAGGTAAGATATTATATGAACGTGACATCAAAAGAAAATTTAAATCATATTACAATTGCAAGTTCGTTCGATGAAAATAAAATAGAAGATTATGATTATATCTATTTGAAACGTGTTCCAGAGTTGTTAGAAGGTAAAGTAGAGAAAGACAAGATATATCAAGTAAGGGACGATGGCAGTTTGAAATTGATCTATTCTATTTGACAGGTATAAAGTAGTATGTTATACTACAACTCGTTTGGAGAGATGAAATTTGAAAAAAGAAAATATAAATTTATCGTCTGAGGAAAAAGCCCTTCAAGAAACGGACTTGATGATATCTTTGAAGCAGGCAGAACTTGGTACACTTCGTCGTTATCGACTTGTAGCGTTAAGTGGAGGCGTGTTGCAAGTTTCTGCGTTAGCGTTTTTGATGGCGGGTGATTACGATCCTATATTTCCTGCAGGAACTGTTTATCAAGGATTGAGTATTGGTTCTGTATGTGCATATCATGCTTTAAAAAAACAAAAAAGGGAAATAAAGCTGAGTTCAAAAGAGATAAGCACAAGTAAAAAGATTCACATTCATTACATCAATGCTGCTGCTTTCTTAGCTCCTATCTGTAGTTTATTTGCACTTCAAAACGGTGCTGGATTATTCGCAAGTGGATTTATTTTAATAAGTTCCAAAGCATTATGCTGGAATTTTGATGCCTTTTTCGATTGGAATCGAGATATCAAAAGAACAAAGGCTGACCTTCAATCGTTGCAAGAATTACGAAAAGACGAAGAGGCAGTGCTAGCATATCAAAAAGAATACGGAAGCCGTAAAAAACAGTAGAACTGTAAACACAGTTCTTTTTTGTTAGTTTTAACTTTTGAAATAATTCGATTGATGATATACTAAATATAGTAATAATCAAGGAAGAGAGATATGATGGGAAACGAGCTTTTTGATATATTAAAAAATTTTGTCGGTTTTCAACCAATGTTATATAATGACCTAGTAATTCTCGATCACCAAAGTGATTTTAATGAAAATGAATTCAATCGTTTTATTATCGGATATTCCTCATTAAGTAAAGAAGGAATCACATTGGAAGAGTATCAAAGATATCTTTCCAATATAAGTCGAGTGAATCCTGATAAGCTAGATAGACTCAAACAAGATTTAAAGAAAAACAATTCTAGTTGGATTGGAATCTCAGGAAAAACAGCTAGGCCAAAGGAAGCTTTATTAAAAATGTATTTAAGCATTGATAATCATGATTTGCATTATTTTGCAAATACGTTGATAGCTAGTTTATTGGAGAAAAAATATGATGATTTTGATTTTAAAATAAATAACGAACCAGGTATTAACAGGAGAGATAGTGTCGTTATTTATTGTAATGATGAAAATTTTGGGAAATATGTTACTCTTGTGCAAGATATTATAAAAAAGCATCCGGAAATCCATTTTCATTCACCAAATTTATTAGGTGCTCCTTACGATGAGCATATTTATTGTGGACGCGATCCAGATGACGGAAAAACGAGTCACACGGAAAAGATCTGTAATGAATTATTTGAAGCCCTCGAGCATGGAGAAAAAATAGAAGATATCGTAAATAAAGTTAAAATAGAACAACAACGCATGTCTCATGATCTTCATGCATTAGCAGAAAGAACCCAAAAAAGGATATTGGAACCAAGTGATTCTGATATGGGAGAAAATAACGATTTGTATGAGGCGACAGATTATGATGATTTCGATCAAATTTATTTCGAAGCGTTGCAAGCATACATATTAAAGACGAAACAAGAAAAAGATTCGAAAAAGAGAAAATAACTATTTTGTTCTTTGTTGGATAGCATTAGGAATACCATCTACAACACATGCTTAATTTCATGCACATATTATGTGCTTTTTCTTTGCAATGGAAAGAATTTGTGGTATGATGATAACGTTGTAAAAAAAGAGGTGATAAGATGTTAAAAGTTCAAAATGTAAGTTTACGCTTTGGAAAGAGAACACTATTCGAAAATGTTAATATGGAATTTACAGACGATAATTGCTATGGATTAATCGGAGCAAATGGTGCTGGGAAATCGACATTTTTAAAAATTTTGAGTGGGGAGATCGATACGACAACAGGAACAGTGAGCGTTCCAAATGGGGAACGTATCTCTATTTTAAAACAGAACCACAATGAATTTGACGCTTATCCCGTATTAGAGACAGTGATCATGGGAGATAGCGAATTATAC
>USET01000002.1 GCA_900553765.1 uncultured Mycoplasmatota bacterium | reverse complement strand
TAATACCAATATTGATAGGTTTGGGGCAATTATTGGTTTATAGAATAGAAGAAAAATCCCGGATTGAAGAGCTGTCTAAAGAAGAGCAGAATATAAATGAGCAAGAATGAAGATATTTTATTGATTGGTTATAAAAAGAGTTTTGAAAATCAAGTAGGGTTTCAAAAACATTGTTATCTAGTAACAAAAGAAAAAACATATCATGTGAAAGTTTCAGGAACATTTGCAGAAGTGGATTATGATCCGAAACAATTTCATGATGTCATTGTTCGTAAAAATCCTAACATACTTGTCGGTCTTACAAAAGAGAATAAAGAAAAATTAAAAGAGTTATATGGAATTGATATGAAGAAGAGACCATATAAAATATAAAAAAGGCACTACATTTTTTTCTGTAGTGTCTTTTTAGATTTGTTTAATTGTCTTTCGATTGCGCATATGATTGGACCAATTCTGGGGATGTTCTCTTCTGCTTGAAAGTTAAAAATACGGTCAATATTACTTTGAATGGCAATGTCATCTTCTAAATTTAACATCTGATAAATTTGATTTAGTTGAGCTTGTATATTTTCTTTTTGAAATAAATCGATCTTTGTAAGTGCATATAAAAATTGTTGCAATAGTAAAAGTCGATCGAAGTTTTTTGTATATAATCCGTTTGCTTTAAATCTTGGATTAGAACGGATTTCTTCGTTATATTCTGGTAAATTAGAACTTGTTCCAGCTGGAATATTTTTAATTTGCCATCCATCGAAATCTAAGAATGTCACTTGATGGTTTTCTTTTTGGTAGGAGATATTACCATGAGAGAAGATATCAGGAAATATGATTCCTTCTTGATGTCCAAATTCCATTACATTTTCTACTGTTTTAAAATAATTACAAATTTCTTTTGGATCTGCTTCGTAAGAGAATGTAGTTGGTACGACTTCATCCATTAAGTAACCACGATATCCATTTTCATCTAGTACTACAGCTTCTGGATATAAAAGACTTGAATGTGGATTTAATTGATCTACTTTGTGGATTTTATGAGATTCTAATTTTTGTAATATCGTTTCTTGTTCGATCCCGTAACGAATGATTTTGATCACTTTATTATTTTTATAACGATATAAATTGTGTAAGTCTTTTTCAAGCATCAATTTTTGGTTTAGAATATCGGTAGAGTGTAAGACTAACTTTTTCATGGAAATTCTCCTTTCAAACGGTAACATATTATAGTAAAAATAAGGAATTTGTCAAATTTTTATGTTTTTAGCACTCATATGTTGACAATGCTAACATATAATAGTATAATGAAGTCAGCACTAAGGATTGAAGAGTGCTAAAAGAAGGTGATAACTTTGATAAATGAAAGGCAAACAGAGTTACTAAAGAAGATTGTAGAGGACTATATTAAGACGGCTCGTCCAGTTAGTTCGAAATCATTGTGCGAGTGGATGGATTGTTCTTCAGCGACCATTCGAAACGAAATGAGTTACTTAGAAGAGATTGGATTACTGGAAAAGACACATACGTCTTCTGGTAGAATTCCATCGCAAGCAGGATACAGGTATTATGTCGATCATATTATGGAGGCAAAGAAATTAACTGGAGAAGATATGTTAAAACTTCAGACAATTTTCCATAATCATTCTCTGATGTTATCAGATACGATTATAAAGAGTATGGAGATCATATCAGAGCTTACGAGTTGTACGACGGTCGTACTTGGAACATCTTCAAAGGAAAATCGTGTGACGAAAGTAGAAGTAGTTCCGTTAGATGATCAACACATGATCGCTATGTTAATTACAGATAAAGGTCATGTAGAACATAGGAATGTTATGACAGATGCTCCTTATGAAATGGAAGAGTTGAGACAGACTGTCGATATTATCAATAAGTTGATCGTTGGTACGCCAATCGATGAGGTAAGTGAAAAACTTGAGTTTGAAATTAAACCGGTCATTGGAAAATACGTCAAACAACACGAAGTTATTTACAATGCTTTATATAATGCTTTTCACGAGGCAACCAATAAGATGGATATCAAAGTCACTGGAGCTAGCAACATTTTAAATCAACCTGAATTCAATAGCACGGAAAAGATTCGAGAGATCTTGTCGAAGTTCGACGATAAAGATTTTGTTTCTAATATCAAAGAAGAAGATAGTGGAATCAACGTTTATATTGGAAGCGAAAATGAATTCGACGATGATGTCACAGTAATCAAGACGAAGTATTCGGTTGGTGGAGAAGAAGGAACGATCGCTTTGATCGGACCAAAACGCATGGAATATGATCGTGTGTTAGCGCTTTTAGATTTCATCAAACAGAATATCGATGAGTGATTGGAGGGATGAAAGTGACAGAAGAAAAAAATGAAAAAACAACTCCTGCGGAAGAAGTGAAGGAAGAAAAATCAACTTCGGAAGTTGTGGAAGAACAACCAGAGGTAATTCCAGAAGAAGAGTTCCACGATGAGAAAACAGAGAAGAAAAAGATAAAGTTAAAGAAAAAAGAGACAAAGGAAGAATCAAAGTCTCGTGAGATTATCGCTGATTTGAAAGCGACGATCGATGAATTAGAACAAAAGAGTTTGAGAGATAAGGCAGAACTCATTAACTATCGTAAGAGAAAAGATGAGGAAGTTGCCCGCATGATGAAATATTGCAACGAAGATCTTGTAAAAGAGTTACTAGGAGTGATCGATAACTTTGAACGTGCGATCGACATGGACGATGATAACTTAGAAGATGAAGTATCAAAGTTCTTGGCAGGGTTCAAAATGATCTATTGTAATTTGGATCAAATCTTAACGAAGTTTGGTGTCGTTGAAATCGAGGCGAAAGGAAAAGAATTTGATCCAGCATTCCATCAGGCAGTGTTAACAGAACATGTCGATGGGGTAGAACCTGGTATGATTATTGAAGTCATGCAAAAAGGTTATATGTTGAAAGATAAAGTTATAAGACCATCTATGGTCAAAGTAAGTGAATAATAAAGGAAAGGTGATATTATGAGTAAAATTATAGGAATTGACTTAGGTACGACAAATAGTTGTGTCTGTGCTTATGAAGGTGGGGAAGCAAAGGTAATTGCAAACCCAGAGGGAAATCGTACAACGCCATCTGTTGTAGCATTCAAAGGAGATGAAATCATCGTCGGAGATGCTGCAAAACGTCAAATGGTAACAAATAAAAATACAATTGCTTCTATCAAGAGAAAAATGGGTACAAATGAAAAAGTAGAAGTAAATGGAAAGAAATATACACCAGAGGAAATCAGTGCTATGATTCTTTCTGATTTAAAGAAAACAGCAGAAGCTTACTTAGGTGAGAAAGTAGATCGTGCAGTTATTACAGTTCCTGCATACTTTAACGATGCACAACGTCAAGCTACAAAAAATGCTGGTAAAATTGCAGGTCTTAAAGTAGAACGTATTATCAACGAACCAACTGCTGCAGCGCTTGCATATGGACTTGACAAACAAGATAAAAACGAACAAGTATTAGTATACGACCTTGGAGGAGGAACGTTCGACGTATCTATTCTTGAACTTGGAGATGGAGTATTCGAAGTAAAATCTACAAGTGGTAATAATAAACTTGGTGGAGATGACTTCGATCACAGAATCGTAGAATATTTAATCGATACATTTAAAAAGGAAAATGGAATTGATTTAAGCGATGATAAGATGGCTATGCAACGTTTGAAAGATGCTGCTGAAAAAGCTAAGAAAGACTTATCAGGAGTTACTTCAACGCAAATTTCATTACCATTCTTATCTCAAGGAGAAGATGGTCCTCTTCACTTAGAAGTTACATTAACACGTGCAAAATTCGAAGAATTAGTAGATGACTTAGTACAAAGTACATTAGAACCAGTTCGTAAGGCTTTGAAAGATGCTAAATTAAAACCAAGCGATATCGATAAGGTATTGTTAGTAGGTGGATCTACACGTATTCCAAAAGTGCAAGAGCTTGTAAAACAAGAACTTGGTAAAGAACCATCTAAGGGAGTTAACCCAGACGAAGTTGTTGCTATGGGAGCTGCTATCCAAGGTGGAGTTTTAACTGGAGATGTAGATGATATCGTACTTTTGGATGTTACACCACTTTCACTTGGTATCGAAACACTTGGTGGGGTATGTACAGTATTGATTCCAAGAAATACGACAATTCCAACAAGCAAGAGTCAAGTATTCTCAACTGCTGCAGATAATCAACCAGCTGTAGATATCCACATTCTACAAGGAGAACGTCCAATGGCAGCAGATAACAAGACACTTGGAAGATTCCAATTGACGAATATTCCAGCTGCACCACGTGGAGTACCTCAAATTGAAGTAACATTCGATATCGACGCTAATGGTATCGTTAACGTAAAAGCAAAAGATCTTGGAACAAACAAAGAACAATCTATTACGATTACAGCATCTACAAATTTAACAGATGAAGAAATCGAAAAGATGATGAAAGAAGCAGAGGCAAATAAAGAAGCTGACGAGAAACGTAAAGAGGAAGCAGACTTACGTAACGAGGCAGAACAACTTATCTTTGCTGGAGAAAAGTCTTTGAAAGATCTTGGAGATAAAGTAGATGAAAAAGATAAGAAGAAAGTAGAAGAACAAACTGCTGATTTGAAAAAAGCATTAGAAGGTAATGATATCGATGATATCAAGAAGAAGAAAGATGCTTTAAATGAAACAGTGATGGCACTTGCTACAAAAGTTTACGAAGAAGCAGCAAAAGCTGCACAAGCAGAAAATGCAAACAATACTTCAAACGATGATAAAGATAACGATGTTAAAGAAGCAGAGTACGAAGAAAAATAAAGTTTAGAAGTGCTACCGAGTAGTACTTCTTACTTTGTATATAAAAGAATAGGAGAAAAATATGAGAAATAGAACGGACGTAGATGTGAAAGATACTTGGGATTTAACTCTCATCTATAAAGATGATAATGCGTGGCATGAGGAGTATGAAAGCTTAAAAAAAGAAATTGATACTTACGATCAATTTCAAAGTACGATGATGGCATCAGCACAAGATTTGCTTGAACTTCTCGTATTTGATCAAAAGATATCTAGAAAATTAGATAAGTTATATGTCTATGCGAATATGAAGAGCGATGAAGATAAACGAAATCAGACGTATTTAAAAATGCTTGGAGAAATTACAAGTTTATTTACGATGATCTCGAAAAAAACAGCATACATTGTTCCAACTTTGATGAAGTATCAATATGCTAAAATTGAAGAATGGATGAAAGAGGAACCGAAGTTACTTGAATTTGAACATTCTTTAAAAGATATCTATCGCTATCAGCCATATACTTTAAGTGAGACAGAGGAAAAATTGATCGCAACGTATTCAAGTGCATTATCTAAAATAGGAGATACTTACGATTTGCTTACGACGAGTGATATGAATCTTGGTGTGATTCAAGATGAAGATGGAAACGATGTCGAATTACGTGAAGGAAACTATACACTTTATATTCGTTCGAAAGACCGTCGTGTCCGTAAACAGGCATTTGAGACACTTTTGGGAGGCTATGCAAAATTTCAAAATACGATCGCATCGACGTTTACTGGAATGTTAGAACTTGCAAAAGCAAATGCAGAAGCTCATCGCTACGAAAGTACGATAGGATCATATTTATTCTCAGATGACTTAGATGAGACAGTGTATACGAATCTTATCAATGTTGTAAATAATCATATGGATACTTTGATGAGATACTATCATCTCAAGAAGAAAGTTCTTGGATTAGATGAGATGCATATCTACGATATCTATGTCGATCTTACGGAAAAGGCAAGTAAAACTTATTCTTTTGAAGAGGGAAAAAACATAGTGATCGATGCATTAAATGTTCTTGGAGACGATTATATTACGAATTTAAAACGTGCATTTATGGAACGTTGGATCGATATTTATCCGACAGTGGGAAAGACGAGTGGTGCTTATTCTGGTGGATCGTATGATACGCTTCCATACGTACTTTTAAACTACAATGGAACTTTGAATGACGTATCTACGATCGCTCATGAATTGGGACATTCTATGCATAGTTACTATACGAGAAGCAACAATGGATATGAAACTGGAGATTATTCTATCTTCGTTGCGGAGATTGCAAGTACAGTGAATGAACTATTACTAAGCCATTATTTACTCGAACATTCAAAAGAAAAGGACGAGAAACGTCAAATTTTATCTGAAATGATGGACTTATTTAAATCTACGATTTATCGTCAGACGATGTTCGCAGAATTTGAAAGAAAGATGCATGGAGATACTGAGGAAGGAAAAACACTTACGAGTGAGCAAATTAATAAAGCATACTACGATTTAAATTTACGTTATTTCGAACCAGAGGTTATCGTCGACGAGAAGATTCAATATGAATGGGAAAGAATTCCTCATTTCTATACGCCATTTTATGTCTATAAATACGCGACAGGACTTTCTTGTGCATGCAAGATCGTAACTGATATTTTGAGTGGAAAAGAACATGCGGTAGAAAATTATATTGCCTTTTTGAAAAATGGAAGTAAAGATTATCCGAAAGAACATTTGAAGATGGTTGGTATCGATATTACAAAGACAGATTATATCGAAAGTGCGATCGCAATGTTCGACGATACAATTACGAAGATGGAGAAATTATTAGAATCATAAATTGTGAGGAAGTGATGTTATGAATAAAAGAGATTATTACGAAATACTGGGTGTTTCGAAAGATGCAAGTGAATCTGAAATTAAAAGTGCGTTTCGAAAACTTGCTAAAAAATATCACCCAGACGTTTCCAAAGAACCAGATGCAGCAGAGAAGTTTAAAGAGGCTCAAGAAGCATATGCTGTTTTAAGTGATGCTGAAAAACGTCGTCAATACGATCAGTTCGGTCATGCTGCCTTCGAACAAGGTGGACCTGGTGGAGCCGGAGGATTCGACTTTTCTGGATTTGATTTTTCCGATATCTTTGGAGATCTTTTCGGGGGTGGATTCGGTTTTGACTTTGGTGGAGGAAGAGGAACTTCTAACCGTCCTCGCAAAGGGAGAGATTCTTTATTACAAGTAGATTTAACATTCGAAGAAGCTGTCTTTGGATGTAAGAAAGATATCACACTCAATGAAACGGAAGATTGCCATGAATGTCATGGCGCTGGTGGGTTTGGAGAGAAAACTTGTTCTCATTGTCATGGAAGTGGGCAAGTAACTTCTGAACAACGTACGATGTTTGGCGTATTCATGAATAAGACGACATGTTCTGTCTGTGGTGGTAAGGGAAAAACTTACGATCGTACGTGTCAGAAATGCCATGGTTCTGGAAAGGTAAAGACGAAAAAGACACTCGAAGTGAAAGTGCCTGCTGGTGTCGATACAGGACATCAACTTCGCCTTGCTGGAAAAGGAGAAGCTGGAATCAATGGAGGACCTTCAGGAGATGTATACTTGGAATTCCATGTTGCAGAACATCCAATTTACATTCGTGATGAAAATGACATTTATTTGAAAGTACCTGTTTCAATTACGGAAGCTGTACTCGGATGTAAGAAGGAAATTCCAACACTCTATGGACCTGTTACACTTACGATTCCTGCTGGAACGAATACGAACGATAAACATCGTTTGAAAGGGAAAGGTATTGCGAATCCAAATAGTGGACGCAAAGGAGATATGTACGTTCTTATGAACGTCATCGTACCAGAAAAGATTAGCCGTGACCAGAAGAAGTTATTCGAAAAGCTTGCAACGACGAAGTTAAAGGACAGCAAAGAGTTTAAAACATTTGAAAAATATTTATAAAATACACGTGAGTGTATTTTTTCTTTTATTGTGTTTTTTACAAAAATTGGTTATAATATGAGTGGTGATGCTATGAAAGATGAATTTAATTTAGATGAGATAGAAGTAGAAAAAGAATTGTGTATTTTATTTATGGGAACGCCTGAATTTAGTGTTCCAATCTTAGAAGGATTGATCGAAAACTATAAGATTCGTGCAGTGGTGACACAACCGGATCGCAAGGTAGGAAGAGATCAAGTAGTTCGCTTTACTCCAGTAAAACAAGTTGCACAAGATCATACGATACTAGTATTACAACCAGAGAAGATCAAAGAGAGTGTCGAAGATATTTTAGCGTTAGAACCGGATTTGATCGTAACGTGTGCTTATGGGCAGATTTTACCGAAGGCAATTTTAGAGGCACCGAAATATGGATGCATTAACGTTCATGCGTCATTGCTTCCAAAACTTCGTGGAGGAGCTCCAATTCATCATGCGATTATCGATGGATATCAGAAGACGGGAATTACGATCATGTACATGAACGAAAAGATGGATGAGGGAGATATCATCGCTCAACGGGAATTAGAAATCTCCGAAACGGAAACAGCAAGTACGCTTCATGATAAGTTAAGTATCATGGGAAGAGATTTATTATTGGATACACTTCCTAGTATCTTAGATGGTACAAATACGCGTACACCACAAGATGATAGCAAGGCAACCTATGGATTTGTGATCACAAGATCGGATGAGAAGATCGATTTTAATAAGACGCAAAGAGAAATATATAATCAAGTAAGAGGATTGGATTCATTTCCAGGGGCTTATGCGAGATTAGATGGAAAGATTATGAAAATATGGGCATGTGAAAAAAGTAATGAGTATCCTGGTGGATTTAATGGTCAAATTACAGATCTTTATCCAAATGGAATTGGTGTAAAAGTAGGAAATGGAGAAATTATTATTACCGAGTTACAACCAGAGGGAAAAAAGAGAATGAAAGCGATAGATTATATCAATGGTGTTAGCAATCATACGACGTTGATTGGGAAAATATTTGAATAAAAGAGGGATGTTATGAAGAAGTTGATAGAGAGTTTAAAAACGGCAAAGAATACGTTTCAGATGTTGTGGGCAAATCGTAGAACGAGAGCCGCAATTATTTTAACGTTCTATTTCTTCTTCTTTTTGTTTATTATCGTATCTCTCCGTATGAGACCAGATCGTCCTCTTTCCAGTCAAACAAAAGAAGATAAAAGTGAGTTTTCGTTTGCGACGATGGATAATTATGAATACGATATGACGATTACTTATCGTTCTAATACGGTTACGAATACGTTTCTTTTATCAGGAACGAGATATCAAGAGAAACATAGACTTCAAACACAGGATAGTCTGCAGCCATACTATGTGAAAGATGATGGAATTTATACTGTGACAAATGGAGTGGAGACTTTGACGTCACTCAACTATGGAATTAACTTATATCGATTGAGTCCAACTTTATTTTCATCGATGATCGAAGAAGCGGAGTTGCAATCGACGATCGAGTACGAAGATGGAATCGAGTATTTATATCAGTTGCCACTTTCTAAGTTCTTATCTTTTTACGATCCTAACAATCTTTTGTTATCTACGAATTTAACGAGTAATATTTTGTTTCAAGTAACGGAAAAAGACGGAATGTACGAGAAGATTAACCTTGATTTAACGTCGTATTATCAACTTGTCGATTCGAATACGATATCATATATGATCGATATTACATACCGTAATATTGGAAAGGTAAAAGATTTTAAGATTGGAATAGAATAATATTTTTAGTGATTCTCACATACCATAGTAGGGGTGAGTGCATGCTAAAAATATTATTTTTTTGTGTATTGCTTTCATTTTCCATATGTTATACCAAGAGTTTAATGTATTTAGTAGAACGACGAAGCTGGAGATTTCAGTTAATTTTTTCCCTTTTTTGGATACTACCAGAACTTTTAGTTCTCTTTGTATGTTACCATATGAGAATGCCGGAAATGGTTATTTTCTCGATGATAGAATCTTTTTTGATTCTCATGATATGTTTCGGACTCTTTCAATTTCTATTTTCTCTTTCGTTTGAAAAAAGCGCGAGTCGGGTTTATCTTATCTCCCTTTTTTTATATATGATGGTCGTTTTAAATCTCTCTCTTACCAATATCGAAGAGCAGATGTTGTTTGGAATATGCGTGCCAAGTTTGTTGTTTTTGGCCTTCTATATAGTTTCTCTTTTATTCGAACATGAGAAGGTCGAAATTCCTTTCATGAATTCTTCTTGGAAAAATATTTTGTGGAGTATGTTATTATTGGGATGTCTTACCTTTTTATTTGAAATGAAAGCTTGTACGAAAGAAACGTTACTTTTGATGATCGTCATTCCGAAAGGTTATGCATATTATAGATTTGCTCATCGAAAAATAAATTTAACTTCTTCTTTTTTCTATGATGGGATGGTTCGGTTTTACTTAGTAGGATTATTCGATATTATATATGCGAGTGGGGTTATATATCATGTGGTTTATGATGGAACGTTAAAAATTACACAGGGAATGATTTATCTTATTTTGATGTTATATTTATATTGCTTCCCACTAGTGAAACAAGATAGATGGGTTTCCTTATTGGTCTCATTTAGTGCATTTCTTCTATTCTTATGGAAGGTATTTCAATAGTTCTTGCCAAAACATGTGATATGTGATAAATTAGTATGTAGTGAAAAAAGGAGGGAACGCGCGTGGAAATTGCTTTAATCGTGATCTCGATTTTATTAATTGCTATCGCACTTTTACAAAGTGGAAAGGCAGAGAGTGCTTCACAAGCTTTAACTGGTGGTAGTGATGCATTATTCGCAAACCGTAAAGAGCGTGGTGGAGAGTTATTTATTACTAGACTTACAATGGTTTTAGGTGTTGCTTTCTTTGTGATTTGTATCGTACTTGGAATGTAGAAAGAATAGAAGTGGTCGTTGCCACTTTTTATTTTTGCAGAGACTTGCAAAATATTTAAAATGGTGTATAATATGTATCCCATGCGAAAAAAACGCATAGGATGAAGAAAGGGGAAAGTTGTATGAAAAAGACAAAAATTGATGTAAAACCGTGGGAAGCATATGAGACGATAGATCATCAGCATGCCGATATTTGGGATGCAAAAATATATGAACAAAATGAAAAGATAAAGGAAATTTACGAGGAACTAAAACGTCTTGAACTTCAAAATGCATCACGTTTAGAACGTGGTATTCACATGATGAGAGACGATGAGATTACTACTGATTTTCCTTATTTATATCAAGCATATCACAACGAGAAAAAGGGAGAATTTCAATTTTTCGATTATATGCCGCAAATTCCAAAGTATGTTAATATGTCATTTATTTTAAGGGCATATGAAAGAATGCTTTTAGATTGCCGTATGTTGCAAGATTTGTATCGTGTAATGCAAAAGAAATCTGAGGGACAATTACTAGAAGATAGTATGGAAGATAGAATTGTGATTCCTCAAGGTCAGTTGGTATCAGTTACATGTTATGAAGAAGCAAAAATTCAGAAGCCTGTCGTACCAAGTGTACCGAGACAATCATATGAAAAACCGGTTCAAAAAGTCAGAAAATAAAGAAATTGTACGAGATCGTGCAATTTTTTTATTGAAATTAGCAATCTCTTGCGTTTTTCTTTTGCCTTTTTTCTAAACTTTGATATAATGGTTTTAGGGTGTAAGTATGAAGAGTATCTATGACAAAACATTAGAACAATTAGAAGAATATTTTGAGTCGATCGGTGAGAAAAAGTTTAAGGCAAGACAACTTTACGATTGGTTATATAAAAAGAGAGTGACTTCTTTCGATGAGATGACAAATATCAAAAAGGAGTTACGTACTTTTATCGCTTCGACTTATACGATGGAACCTTTAAAAATATTGGAACGTCAAAAGGGAGATGACGTTGTCAAATATTTATTTGAACTGAAGGATGGAAATAAGATCGAAGCTGTTTTAATGTTACATGATTACGGCAATAGTTTATGTGTATCTAGTCAAGTTGGATGTAATATGAGTTGCACGTTTTGTGAGAGTGGGCGACTCAAAAAAGTTCGCAACTTAGATCCTTCTGAGATGGTATTACAAATTATGATGATCGAAAAAGATTTAGATCTTACGATCACTCATCTCGTTTTAATGGGAATCGGTGAGCCTTTTGATAATTACGATAATGTGATGAATTTTGTCGATATTATCAATTGTCCATATGGTATCGGACTTGGTTCAAGACATATCACGATTTCCACTTGCGGAATTATCCCTAAGATTAAAGAGTTTATGCACCATGGAAAACAGGTGAACTTGGCAATCTCTCTTCATGCACCAAACGATACGTTACGTAGTAAAATCATGTCGATCAATCGTGCATACCCATTAGAGGAATTGATGAGGACGGTTCGTAAGTATATTTCGGTTACGAATCGTCGTGTTACATTTGAATATATTTTATTGCGTGATGTAAATGATACAGAAAAATGCGCATTAGAACTATGCTCTTTATTAAAAGGAATGAATTGTTACGTTAATCTCATACCATATAATGAGACAAGTCATATCATTTATAAAAAGAGTGAAAAGGACCAAATTATGAAATTTTACGATGTATTAAAGAAACATCATATTCAAGTGACGATTCGCAAGGAATTTGGAACGAAAGTGAGTGCGGCTTGTGGCCAATTAAGATCAAATTATGAGGAGGGCGCCTAATGGAATATTATTATCAGACGGATCCAGGAAAAGTAAGAGATCACAATGAAGATAGTGTAACGATTGTAAAAAATCAAAGTGGTGAATATTTGCTCGCTGTTGCAGACGGTATGGGTGGACACCGCGCAGGAGAGATCGCATCTAGTATCGTGATCGGAAATATCGGAACGCATTTCAAAGAAATGGGAAAGATTGGTACGAAGGAAGATGCAGTTCGTTGGCTGAAAGATGCGGTAAGTGAAGCGAATGTAGAAATTTATAAATATACAGCAGAACATCCGGAAAGTGAAGGAATGGGAACGACGATCGTAACAGCGATTTTAACGGACGACTTTCTTCTTTTCGGAAATTTAGGAGATAGCAGAGGATATGTTTTAAAAGGAGGTAAGTTACACCAGATTACGACGGATCATACGCTTGTTAATTTGCTTGTAAAAAGCGGTGAACTTACCGAGGAAGAGGCAGAGCATCATCCTCGTAAAAACGTTTTAATGAAAGCACTTGGAGCAAATACGAAAGTAGAGATGGATATCATCGATGTCGAGACAGATGTGGATGGAATTTTACTATGTAGTGACGGACTTACAAACATGTTAGATCACGATCAGATTGAAAAAGTACTAAACGAAGATTTGGAAATCGAAAAAATGGTACAGAAGTTAATTTATAAAAGTAATAATAGGGGTGGAAATGATAACATTTCTATTGCTTATTTAAAGAAAGAGGTGGCGTAGTGTGATTGTGAAAGGACAAAAGATAAACGACCGTTATCAGATTATTCGTAGTATCGGTGAAGGTGGGATGGCCAATGTATATCTTGCTTACGATACGATTTTAGATAGAAATGTAGCTGTTAAGATCTTACGAGGAGATCTTGCAGATGACGAGAAATTTGTTCGTAAATTTCAAAGAGAGGCAATTAGTGCAAGTAGTTTGAGTCATCCGAATATCGTCGAAGTTTACGATGTCGGAGAGGACGATGGAAAATACTTTATCGTTATGGAGTATGTCGATGGACGTACGCTTAAAAGTTTGATTAAAAAGCGTGGGGCTTTAACGTTACCAGAAGTGATCGATATCATGTTGCAACTTACGAGTGCGATCGCACATGCACATGATAGCTATATTATCCATCGCGATATCAAGCCACAAAATGTCTTGATTCTAGACGATGGAATGGTAAAGATTACGGACTTTGGAATTGCGATGGCTTTAAATAGCAACGAACTTACACAGACGAATTCTGTGATGGGATCTGTTCACTATTTACCACCAGAACAAGCAAATGGTAGTGGATCGACGATTAAAAGCGATATTTACTCACTTGGAGTTTTAATGTTTGAACTTTTAACTGGAAAAGTACCATTTAAGGGAGATAACGCAGTTGAAATAGCAATCAAACAAATGAAAGAACCAATCCCAAGTGTGTGCAAGATCAATCCTGAAATTCCGCAGAGTGTTGAAAATATCATTTTGAAAGCGTGTGCCAAAAATCCAAAGAATCGTTACGAAAATGTACGGGAGATGCATGAAGATTTAAAAACATGTCTTTCTAAGGAGCGATTAAATGAAGCTCGTAGTACGTATCAATATGCAGAGCAAGAGATAGATGAAGGGACGAAACGACTTCCAAACTTAAGTCGACTCGATCATAGCAAAGCACTTGACGAATTAGAAGAAGAGGAAAAGAAGGATAAAAAGACAAATCGAGCGCTTATTATTACAGGAGCAATTTGTGCAGGTCTTGCAGCACTTCTTATTGCGTTCTTCTTTGTCATTCCAAAATTGACAAATAGTAAAGAGGTTGAAGTTCCAGATGTGACAGAGATGACAGAGGCGCAAGCAGAACAAGCATTAGAAGCTGCTGGATTAGAAGTAGCAACGAAGACTAAGAGTGAATATAGCGATGATGTCGAAGAAGATAAGGTTATTAAAACGGAGCCTTCTAAAAACAGAAGTGTAAAAAAAGGAACGAAAGTAACGCTTGTCTTATCGAAAGGAAAGAAGACATTTAAAGCAGAAAACTACGTTGGAAAGAATTATTATGAAGTCAAAGCTCAATTAGAAGCAAAAGGGATTAACGTTTTAACAGAAACGAAAGAAGTGTCGAATGAAGAGGGGGCACAGGAAAATATCATTTTAGAGCAGAAGACAGCATCTGGTGCACAGCTCGAAGTAGGAACGAAGTTATCGAAGGGAGACACGGTAACGTTAGTCATTCCTGATATTTATACGCAGTATCCTGACTTTGTCAACGATCACTGGAATTTAAGTAATGTTCAAACTTTCTGTAACGAACACAATATCGTATTAAATATCGAATATAAAGAAACGAATGATTATATAGAGGGAACGATCATTTCACAATCTCGTGTTGCAGGAAGCAAAGTGGTTGCAAATACCGCATTGAAGGTTGTTGTTGCAAAGGCAAAACCAACGCCTACACCGACACCTACACCAAGCCCAACACCAACAGCGACAGTACCTGATTCAGGTTCTTCTAATACAGGAGCGTAAGATGGAACAAGGTAGAATTATTAAGCTTGTAAGCAATGATTATACTGTACTCAAAGATGGAAAAGAATATGTCTGCAAATCGAGGGGAAAGTTTCGCAAGATGAAGCTTTCTCCTCTTGTTGGAGATATCGTAAAATTCGATCAAGAACAACGTTATATTTTAGAGGTATGTCCACGTAAAAACGAACTTGTAAGACCTCCTGTTAGCAATGTCGATCAAGTTGTTATTATTACGAGTGTGAAAGAACCTGATTTGCAGACAAATTTACTCGATAAGTTACTTTTGACGGTTTCTTATCATCGAATGAAACCGATTATTTGCTTTACAAAGCTAGATTTACTGACAGAAGAAGAATGTGAAAAAATAAAACCAATTTTACAATATTATGAAAAAATAGGATACGAAGTTTATTTTAATACGGAACTTGAAGAGATCGCATCGTTGTTCGAAGAAAAGGTCACTGTTTTTACAGGGCAGAGTGGAGCTGGAAAATCAACATTGCTTAATCGTTTAGATACCAAATTACATCTTGCAACAGGGGAAATCTCTCTCGCATTAGGGAGAGGAAGGCATACGACGAGACATGTTGAACTCTTACCAATTGGAAATGGGTTGGTTGCGGATACTCCGGGATTTTCTTCGATATCTTTTCGTGGTATGAAAAAGCAAGAGTTAAAAGATCACTTTATCGAATTCGAAAAGTATCAATCTGAGTGTAAATATAAAGATTGTATGCACGATAAAGACGATCATTGTAAAATTAAAGAACTTGTAAAAGAGGGGACGATTTTAAAGAGTCGATATGAGAATTACATTAAATTTTTAAGAGAGAAAGAAATGGAAAAAGAAAGTTGGTGATGTATGAAAGTATCTGCTTCCTTTTTGTCAATAGAGGATCAGTTAGAAGATAAGATCCAAACATTAGCGCACGCGAATCCTGATTACTTACATCTCGATATTATGGATGGTAACTTTGTTCCACGTAAGACGTGGTCAAAGGATGAGATGAAAACACTTTTAAAAGATATTGATACACCATTGGATGTCCATTTGATGGTAGAAGATATCGAGATGTATGCAAGAGAATTTTCAGAGTTGCATCCTGAATTTATCACATTTCACATTGAAGCGACACGTCGCCCTGAAGAAATCATTCGATTTATTCATCATTTGGGATGCAGAGTTGGAATCACGTTAAATCCAAATACTTCACTTGAAAACATCATTCCTTATTTAGGAAAAGTAGATCTCGTTTTAGTGATGAGTGTTGAAGCAGGGGCGGGTGGACAAGAGTTTCTTCAAAACAGTATCGATCGTATTCATCGTTTAGAAGATATTCGAAAGCAAAATGGATATGAATATTTGATCGAAGTTGATGGTGGAATCAATGAAGTGACGGCTTTTTATTGTAGAAATGCAGATATTCTCGTTGCTGGAAGTTATATTACGAAAAGTGATGATTACGGACGTGCAATCGAAGAATTGAAGCGCGTGTATGAAAAATAAGAATATAGAAACATTCTTATTTTTTTATTTTGGAGTGAGAACAGTTCATAAGTGACATTTTTGTAATTGATAAATCATAAGAAAAGTGCTATACTGGATAAAGGTTAATAATGAGGTGAAAAAGAAATGGAAAAAGTGGTGAATCAATTTCGCGTTTTATTTGGAAAGGCGAAGATTAATTCAAAGTCATATATGAAGACGAATGTATTGTTTTTTACTTTTGTTATCACATCTCTTTTAAATGCAAGTTTACTTAGATTTTTAACAGTAAAGAACTACTTCGATATAAAGCCTGTGATCGCCGATCTCGCTGTCGTTGTGATCGTTGGAGCTTTCGGATATTTTATCAAACCGAAAAATCAATTTAAGTATTATTTTGCTTGGTCGATCTTTTTTACGGCCCTTTGCATTATCAATTCAATGTACTATACAAACTACTTATCATTCGCCTCTCTTTCGTTACTTGCGACATCATTGCAAGTTGTCGACGTAGGGGATGCGGTTGTAAAAAATGTCATGGAATTAAAAGATTTTTGCTATCTCTGGCAAATTCTTGCCATGCTTTTAGTCAATAGTTCATTAAAGAAAAAGCAATATTATGATATGGTCGCAAAAGTAGAAGTAGGAAAGATTAGAGCACTCAACACATTGGTGTTTGGGCTTGTATTGATCGGATTTTTTATCTCTACTTTGACAAGTGTAGATATTAGCCGTTTAGGAAAACAGTGGAATCGTGAATTTGTCGTTATGAAGTTTGGTATTTTTACATATCAAGTAAACGATGTCATCGCGAGTTTAAAACCGCAAATTAGCCCTTTGTTTGGGTATGATGAAAAGGCAAGAGAATTTAGAGAGTATTATGAAAATCGAGATAATACGAAGAAGACGAATGAGTATACTGATATTTTCAAAGGGAAAAATCTTTTGATGATCCACGCAGAGAGTATGATGTCATATTTACTCGATACGGAATTTAACGGAGTACAAGTAACTCCAAATCTGAAAAGATTGGCGAGCGAAGGAATGTATTTTTCTAACTTCTATGCGCAAGAGAGCGTAGGAACGAGTAGCGATAGTGAGTTTACGTTAAATACTTCACTGATGCCTGCTACGAACGGAACGGTATTCGTAAGTTATTGGGACCGCGAATATGTAACGATTCCAAAGTTATTGAAAGAACAAGGATATTATACGTTTAGTATGCATGGAAATAAGGGAAGTATGTGGAACCGTTCTGTTGTCCATACAAAGACATTTGGATATGATAAATTCTACAATTATAAAGATGACTTTAAGATTGATGAAACGATTGGATTAGGTCTTTCTGATAAATCGTTCTTTAGACAGGCTGTACCAAAAATTAAGAAGATAGAAGAAAAACATCAGAATTTCTACGGTACGATGATCATGCTTTCTAATCATACGCCATTTGACGATGTTGAACACATGGATACAACGTTAGATGTTACGATGAAATATCAGAAAGTAAATGAAGAGACTGGAGAAACAGAAGAGGCAGTCGCACCATATATGGAAGGAACCATCTTAGGAAATTACTTTAAGTCAGCACATTATGCGGATGCTGCCATCGGACAGTTTATGGAAGATTTGGATAAAGCTGGTATTTTAGATAATACGGTTGTCGTTATCTATGGAGATCACGATTCCAAATTAAAGAAGAGTGAATATGATAGATTCTATAATTACGATCCAGCAACGGACTCTATTAAATCAAAAGATGATCCAACATATAAAGAAGTTGACTTCTATCAATACGAATTAAATCGAAAAGTACCTCTCATTATCTGGTCGAAAGATAAAAAATTCGAAAAAGAAGTTACGGAGGTTATGGGAATGTACGATGTGCTTCCAACACTTGGAAACATGTTTGGTTTCTATAGTCCATATCAATTAGGACACGATATCTTCAGCGTGGACGAGAATGTTGTTATCTTTCCAGATGGAAATTGGCTTACGAATAAGATGTATTACAACAGTCAAAAAGAAGAGGGAAAACCATTGACAAATGAACCAGTAAGTGTTGAATATATTCAAAAATATAATCAATATACAGAAGAATTATTATCTGTTTCAGATTCTATTATCGTGTATGATTTAATTAAGAAGACAAATGAAACAGAGAAGTTGTTAGAACAATATCAACAAAATTAAGGGGAATGTATGAAAAAGAAGAGAAAATTAAGTAAAAAGAAAATCACGAAATTCATTATTTTAATTGTTGTCATTGTTGCACTTTGTGTTGGAGTATTCTTTGCAGCAAAGACTTTTCTAGGCGGAAAGAAAGAGAAGGAAGTAAAAGTTGTCGACAACATCGAAAAGTATGGGTATACATTAGATGAGAATGAGACAAAGTATTATAAATCATTATTTGAAGATTTGAAAAAGGTGTTAAATGCAAATGAGGTCGACGAGGAAAAATATGCTTCTCTCGTTTCTCAATTGTTCTTGACGGATTTCTTCAATTTAGAAAATAAACTTTCAAAGAATGATGTAGGTGGTTTACAATTCGTATATACTGACTTTCAAGGAGATTTTCAAAATTATGCGAAAGATGGAGTGTATCAATATCTAGAGAATGATACATACGATGATCGTAAGCAGGAATTGCCAAAAGTAAGTGCAGTAGATATTGTCAATGTAGAACAGTCTACTTTTGAGTATCTCGATCAAGCAGATGAAAATGCATATGTCGTAGAAGCGAAGATCTCTTACGAAGAGGACATGGGATATCAATCGACAGCGACACTTACTTTGATACACCGTGATCATAAGTTGGAAATTGCAAAGATGTCAAAATAAAAGTGGTAAGAAAGCTTACCGCTTTTTCTTGTCAAAGAATAGGAATGTTGATATAATAAATATAGTGAGAATAAACAAGAGGTGTGAGTTATGGATTTAGTTATCGTTGTAATATTACTTTTATTAGTAGCATTTATTTATAAGAAATTTAGTAGTTTTATTTACTTTTTTGGAATCTTAGATATTTTCTTTCGATTGACAGCTTTGATCAAATATCAACTGGATATTCCAGAGGTAACTCAATTTTTTAATAAGTATGTACCGGAGTCATTATTGGGAATATTTCAAAAATATTCGACAGGGGTTTTCCAAGATATTTTGACTTGGGGATATATTATTGCAATGGGAGCTTTCTTATATTATGTGTTCCGTACTTTTTTGAAAAAGAAATAGGAGATTGTTATGAAAGAGAGAAGAAATGGTTTTACATTGATCGAACTTTTAGTTGTTATTATCATACTAGCAGCAGTTAGTTTACTATTAGTACCGACTGTTCTCGATGCGATCGATACGTTTAAAGGTAATTCGTATGAGGATCAAATTAAGATTATTGAAACAGCAGCTCAAACCTGGGGAACAGACCATTTGTATGCGTTAGAATTCTACGAAGGTGATACGGCAACGATTACATTGGGTCAATTAAAAGGAGAAGGATATCTCGATTATCAGTTTCTCGATCCTACGACGAAAAAAAATTTCCCGGATGATATGACGATTACGGTAACGAGAAAAGGAAAAAAATTAAGATTTCACGTCAATTCTGATACTGGAACAACTACAAAATATAGTGGAGATGATCAACCTCGTTTAACGTTGCGTGGAGATGTCGTTCAATATGTTGAATTAGGTGATACATATGTAGATCCTGGGGTAGACAAAAAGAATACGACAAAGACTCCAGAGATTACTTATGCTAAAAACGGAAGTCCTGTATCTGCAATCAATACATTGCAAGCGGGGACGTATACAATTACATATAAAGTAAGTAATGATAATACATCGACAACGATTATGAGAACAGTAATTGTAAAGTAAAAAGTGTTTTGATAGACACTTTTTATTTTATGAAAGACTATACATCGAACGCATGTTTGTGATATAATGGATACGGTGATAATATGTACGCATATATAAAAGGAAATGTAACAGAAATAGGAAATAATTATATTGTCGTAGATAATCAAGGAATTGGATATTTGATTTATACGGCAAATCCATATAGTTTCCATATTGGAGAAACGTACACCGTATATGTGTATCAACATATTAGAGAAGATGAAAATACACTTTACGGATTTCAAACATTAGAGGATAAAGAATTGTTTTTAAGATTGATCGATGTTAAAGGTTTGGGGTGTAAGATGGCACTTCCAATGTTTGCAACTGGATCGAAAGATGGTATTATCGATGCAATCGAAAGAGAAAATGTACTTTACTTGAAGAAATTTCCAAAGATAGGAGATAAGGTGGCACGACAAATCATCTTAGATTTAAAGGGAAAACTAATATCAGCAGAAAATACGAGTGTAACTTCTGCAAGCAATCAAGAGTTGATCGAGGTATTAAAAGGTTTAGGATACAAGCAGGCAGATATTATGAAAATACTACCTAAGATCGATGCGACGAAGACGATTGAAGATCAGATTAAAGATGCATTGAAACTCATGCTAAAATAGAAACAGAGGTGTCATTGTGGACGAGAGAATTATAACGAATCACGAATTAGAAGAAGATCAATTTGAAGCGACCATTCGCCCGGATAGTATCGATGAGTATATTGGTCAGTCAGAGGTAAAGGAAAACTTAGAAATTTTTATCGAAGCTGCCAAGATGCGTCATGAACCTTTGGATCACGTTTTACTATACGGTCCACCAGGGCTAGGGAAAACGACACTCGCTTACATTATAGCAAATGAACTAGGTAGTAATTTAAAGACGGCAAGCGGTCCATCGATTGAAAAGAGTGGGGATCTAGCAGCGATTTTATCGACTCTAGAAGCTGGAGATGTACTTTTTATCGATGAAATTCATCGTATGCCACGTTACATAGAAGAGATCTTATATCCGGCGATGGAAGATTTTACTCTCGACATTATCGTTGGAAGTGACTCTAGTAGCCGTAATATAAAAATTGATTTACCACCGTTTACTTTAGTCGGTGCAACGACGAGAGCGGGAGATTTAACTGGACCTCTCCGCGATCGTTTTGGAATTGTAAACAAATTGAATTATTATACTGTAGAAGAGCTTACTAAGATTGTTAGTCGTAGTTCTCGTGTATTAAAGTGTGAAATTGACGAAGAAGCAGCGGTAGAACTCGCAAAACGTAGTAGAGGAACGCCACGTATTGCGAATCGTCTATTAAAAAGAGTGCGAGATTACGCATTAGTAAAAGGAAATGGAAGAATCGATCTCGATATTACACGTTATGCATTAGATAAGTTAAAAGTGGATGATGGTGGGTTAGATGATACCGATTATCATTTATTAAAATCTATGATTGAGAAATTTAATGGAGGTCCTGTAGGAATCGAAGCACTTGCATCATCGATAGGAGAAGAGGCAACGACGATTGAGGATGTATATGAACCATATTTGTTACAGATGGGATATATGAAACGAACTCCACGAGGAAGGGTTGTGACGAAGAAAGCGTACGAGCATTTAAAGATAGATTATCAAGAGAAGATGTTTTAGGTGAAATATGAAAAAGGTAATTGTGATTGTAGGACCAACTGGTGTTGGTAAGACAAAGATGAGTATCGAACTAGCTAAAAAGTTTGATGGAGAAGTAATCAATGCTGATAGTACGCAAGTATATCGTGATTTAGACATTGCAACGGCAAAGGTAACAGAAGATGAAAAAGAGGAAGTTCCACATCATTTGTTAGATATTAAGAATATTGATGAGGATTATACGGTGTATCACTATCAACAAGATGCAAGAAAGATAATCGATGATATTTTATCGAGAGGAAAAACACCGATCATGGTAGGTGGAACAGGTCTTTATATCAAGGCAGCTCTCTATGATTATCAATTTTCAGAAGAATCGCAAAACGAGGTTGATTATGAACAATTTGACGATGAAACACTCTATCGTAAGTTGTTAGAAGTGGATCCTGAAACAGAGATCCATCCAAACAATCGTAAGAGAATCATACGTGCTCTTCAATATTATGAGGTTCATAAGGAACCGATGTCGATGAAAGAAAAAACTGAAAGAATTTTAATTCCTCACGTAATGATTGGACTTACAACGAATCGAGAACGTCTATACGATAGAATTAACGAGAGAGTTGACGAAATGATTGAGGACGGCCTTTTAAACGAGGCAAAGAAGATATACGATACAAAAATACGTTCGAAAGCAGTTATGACACCGATTGGATACAAAGAGTTGTTTCCGTATTTTGATGGAACACAATCGCTAGAGGAATGTATTTCTTTGATGAAACAGAGAAGTCGTCACTATGCGAAACGTCAATATACATGGTTCCTAAATCAGATGAAAGTGCATTGGTTCGATGTCGATTTTGACCGTTTCGAACGAACGGTGGAGGAAGTAGAACGATATATTAAGGCACAATAAAAAGCAACGATTGTTGCTTTTTTAGTTGTAAGTTGCTTCTACATATATTTCCGGATCGAAATTGTGGTATACGTTATCTTTTTGTTGGAGATCTTTCGTCGTGATTAAAAAGAAATTATGTAAGAGTAAGTTTTGTCCAGTATCGACGACTGGATCGTCCCATGTAAGATCTAGATGAAGCCAACTATTATCTAAGTAGACTAAGTTCCAAACATGTTCATCATTTGCAATTTTCATATTAGGAATCCCGATCTTCGTTAGAAAGATTGCCATCGTATCACTATATCCACCACATAAACTTAAATGTTGAAATAATGTACCATAGGCAAAGTGAGACAGACTACCTTTATCGGTTTGTAATCCGTTCTTTATAGAAGCAGCAGCGTTTTTATCATACACAGTTGTATTGATGATGTAATCGTGAAATGCTAGTATTTTTTCTCTCGGCGTCATTTGATCTGTAATGATTTCATTCATAATGCGATCGATTTCTTGATCTACTTTTTCTCGCTGTTCTGTCGAATATAGTTTATCGATTTTAACATTGACTCTACCAAAGGAATTCATATTGACTGCTATTTTGTTATAACTATTGTAAGGATGAACAAAATTGTTTAAATTCGATAAAACCAGTTGATTTTCTGTAATCTGTTTTGTATCCTCGATACATGTTTTATAAGAACTAGGACAGAAGAAAGTATATTCTTCAAATCCTCCATTTAAAATAGTATAAAATAGATTAAATAGTTCTTCTTTATTTTGTGGTTCTTTTTGTGGTACTTCTTTTACGAATTGAAATTCTGTTTTGACTTCATATTGATTTGGAGTTTGAATTGCCATTTCTTGTTTATAAATTGTATTTTTTAATACGAATGTCGTAAAGTCTTGATTCGTAAATAAAATTGCTAAAACAATGACAATTACCGTAATCGATGTGAGTATTTTTTTCATAGCATCACCTAGTATCATTATATCATAGAAAGAATAAAAAAAAGAAGTAAAATTACTTCATTTCATTTACCTTATTTGTAAGGCGTGATTTGTTACGTGCAACATAGTTTTTAGATACTACTCCTTTAGCAGCAGCTTTATCGATTGTTTTAATAGCAGTTTTTAAGTTTGTTGCAGCTTGTTCTTTATCGTTAGCAGCAACTGCTTTTTCTACTTTTTTCATAGCAGTTTTCATTGTTGCTTCATAATTATTGTTTTCTACAGTTCTTTTTTTGTTTACTTTTACCATTTTTTTGGCATTTTTCATGTTTGGCATCGTTTCACCTCCAAGTCACTCAATATAAACATTTTAACAAATTTCCTATAAAAAAGCAATAAAAACAGTGTTTTTTGGTAAAAATATGAAAGAGGTGAGAAAATGAGTCACGAGATAGATTTAGGAAAATACCAAATTCGCACTGACTTAGCGGTAGAAGCAATTGGACAAGTAAAGGAAAAAGATAGGGAAAAAGTTGAGAGTAAGATAGAAGAAATCGGTGGAATTACTGTGACTGACGTTGTGATTCGCGATGATGGTGGGAAGGAAATCGGAAAGAAAGACGGGAGATATATTACGGTAGAATTCGAAGATATTACAGATCATGACAACCGTAAAAAAGTAGAGTCCATCGTCGTCGAGCAATTGAAAAAATTAATCTCTGATATCCATATGGAACAGAATCAAAGTTGTGTCGTGATTGGACTTGGAAATTCTTCTTCGACTCCAGATGCACTGGGACCTATGGTTGCGAGTCGAGTTCTCGTTACCAACCATTTATTCGAATATGGAGAAGTAGAAGATGGATTTCGTCCAGTAGCAACTTTTACTCCCGGTGTGATGGGACAGACAGGAATCGAGACGATGGACTTAATTCGTGGGCTTGTAGGGGAGGTTCATCCGGATTTTATGATCGTTGTAGATGCTCTTGCAAGTCAGAGTGTTAACAGGGTGAATCGAACAATTCAGATGACCGATACAGGAATCCATCCAGGAAGTGGAGTTGGAAATCATAGAAAAGAAATCAGCAAAGAAACACTAGGAATTCCTGTGATTGCGATCGGTGTACCAACTGTCGTCGATGCCGTTACAATCGTAAGTGATACGATTTATTATATGCAAAAGCACTTTTCTTATATGAAGAAACATTATTCTGGTCCTAGTCATTTATTAACGCCACTTACTTATATAGATCCATCGAAAGAAACAGAAGAGATGAGCAAAAAGGAAAAGGAAGATTTATTTGGAATGCTAGGAACTCTATCCTCTGCAGAGATGAAACAATTGATATTCGAAGTATTAACACCGATTGGATATAATTTGATTGTTACACCTAAAGAAGTAGACTTTGTTATGGATGGTCTTACCGAAGTAATTCGAACATCGATCGATCGTGCATTACATCAAAAAGTGACAGAATAAGCGATCTCTTGAGGTTCATTTCGACAGAATGGAACAACATAAACCTGTATCATCTATCATAGAATGATAGGGGAGGTGTTGTATGCGAAAACGATTTGTAGCAAAAAAACGCAGAAAAAAATGGAAGCTTAGATATCTCTTTTATGTAGTTCTTATTTATTTTGTATACCAGTTTATGTTCGGATATGTTTTATCTTTAAAAATAGCACACAATAATGAGGATTTTTTAAAGGCGATGTTACGCGATTCTAATCATCATTTGTTATATGAAAAAAATAGTGAAACTTTATTTACGAAAGTTACTAATTTTCTAACACAAATCGATATTACAAAGCCACTGACGATTATCGAAAAGGGCTTTTTCTACGAAGAGAAGAAAGCAGAACAAGTGGCTAAGACATCGGCGGATGGAGATCAAGAAAAGATGCCCGAGACGAAGTATGTGAGCGATCCGAATCCGACACAAGTCGCTATGACACCACGAGTTTATATTTACAATACACATCAATTGGAAAACTATAGTATGACGAATTTAGAAGTTTACAATATTACACCTAATGTTATGATGACGTCATATCTGTTGAGAGAAAAGTTGAATCATCAAGGAATCTCTACGATTGTAGAGGAGGCAAACTTTAAAGAGTACATGCAAGCAAATCCATGGGTTGGAAAAGATCAGTATAAAGTGAGCAGACAATTTTTAACACAGACGTTAAAAGCATATCCAAACATGGATCTTATGATCGATCTACATCGAGATGCGATTAAAAAGACAGCTTCTACTTGGTCTGATGGTACGAAAAACTATGCGAAAGTACTTTTTGTCGTCGGAACAGCTTATGATGGATACGAGAAAAATTTAGAGCTTGCGAATCTTTTTCATCAGAAGATCAATGCCAAATATCCAGGATTATCGAGAGGTGTCATGCAAAAAGAAGGCACTGGGGTGAATGGAATTTACAATCAAGATGTAAGTTCTAATATGCTTTTAATCGAATGTGGGGGATATGAAAATACGATCGATGAAGTTGCGAACACGACAGATATATTAGCGGCGATTATTACAGAATACTTGGGTGAAGCACATGAAGTTTGAAGATAAAGTCAAGATTTACCATAAGATATTCAAGTTTTGTTTTACGATCTCTCTCGTAGCTTTTTTAACACTTTATCTATCACAAGCAACAGGATATTATGAATATGAGCAACATAAGACTATGGCGTTTACGAGTGAACAGATTAAACAATTTGAAAAAGATGTAGCAGAAGGTAAGAATATCGATATGAAAAAGTATCTTGAAAATTCTAATAAAGATTATAGTA
This sequence comes from uncultured Mycoplasmatota bacterium, assembly GCA_900553765.1. Lineage (GTDB taxonomy): Bacteria > Bacillota_I > Bacilli_A > RF39 > UBA660 > Fimihabitans > Fimihabitans intestinipullorum. The sequence continues at coordinate 5,878 of USET01000002.1, read as the reverse complement.
ATCGAATGTCAGATTTAGGATATGAATTATCAAGTGGAGTTGGAAACATCGTGAAAAGTGGAATCGAAGGTATTTTCGGAGCTCTCAATAAGATGGTAGAAGAATAGGTATGCGACTTGGCATATCTATTTTTATTCTAGCAAAAGTTAGATGATTTTGTTATAATAATACAAGGTGATTGTGATGAAACAACAAAACATTAGAAATTTTTCAATTATCGCACATATCGACCACGGAAAGAGTACGATTGCAGACCGTATTTTAGAACTTACGGGAGCGATTACGGAAAGAGAAAGACAAGCACAGCTTTTAGATAGTATGGATCTAGAACGTGAACGTGGAATTACGATTAAGTTGAATGCGGTACAACTACATTATAAGTATCAAAACGAAGACTACGTTTTACACTTGATCGATACTCCAGGGCATGTCGATTTTAGCTATGAGGTGAGTCGTAGTTTGGCTGCTTGTGAGGGCGCTATTTTAGTTGTAGATGCAGCACAGGGGATCGAAGCACAGACGCTTGCTAATTTATACCTTGCTATGGAAAATGATCTTACGATTATTCCTGTGATCAACAAGATAGATTTACCGAATGCGGATGTCGAGAAAGTGACGCAAGAGTTAGTAGATACTTTAGGATTTGAAAAAGACGAGATTATTCTATGTAGTGCAAAAAATGGTACGGGAATTCAAGAGTTAGTAGAGGCAGTTATCGAACGAGTACAGCCTCCGAAGGGAAATTTGAAAGAACCTCTTCAAGGGTTAATTTTCGATAGTATCTATGATCCATATCGTGGAATTGTGATCTTTGTCCGTATTGTCAATGGAAAAGTTTCCGTTGGAGATACGATAGAGATGATGACAACTGGAGCAACTTACGAAGTAGTAGAGCTAGGAGTTCATACACCACATGAAAAGAAAAAAGATGTATTGGAAGCAGGAGAAGTTGGATATATTTGTGCTAGTATGAAAAGTATTCAAGATGTCGAAGTAGGAGATACGATCACACTTGCAAACAATAAGGCGAAAGAAGCACTTCCTGGATATCAACCTATGAAGCCAATGGTATTCTGTGGACTTTATCCAATTGAATCTAGTCAGTATCCAGAACTTAGAGAAGCTTTGGATAAACTAAAGTTAAACGATGCATCTTTATCGTTTGAACCAGAGACGAGTAAAGCGTTAGGGTTTGGATTTCGATGTGGGTTCTTAGGACTATTACATATGGAGATCATCGAAGAGAGAATCGAACGTGAATTTGGAATTCACTTGATTGCGACGAGTCCATCTGTTATTTACGAAGTAACAAAGACAGATACGAGTGTTGTCATGGTAGATAGCCCTTCTAAGTTGCCAGAACGTCAACGGATTGCCGATATTAAAGAACCTTATATTCGTACGAATATCTTTGTTCCAAGTCAATATATTGGACCTGTGATGGAGCTTTGTCAGAACAAACGAGGAAACTATGTATCGATGGAATATATCGATCAGACGAGAGTTAATATCCACTATGAAATTCCACTTTCTGAAATCGTTTACGATTTCTTTGATAAATTAAAATCATCGACGAAAGGATATGCATCTTTCGATTATGAATTGATCGGATATAAGAGTAGTAATCTCGTGAAGATGGATATTTTAATTAACGGTGAGATGGTCGACGCGTTATCGCTCATCGTACATAAAGATTTTGCCTATAATCGAGGAAAGGCAATCGTCGAGAATTTGCGCAAATTGATTCCAAGACAACAGTTTGAAGTTCCAATCCAAGCAGTGATCGGAACGAAGGCAATTGCTCGTGCTGATATTAAGGCGATGCGAAAAAACGTACTTGCTAAATGTTATGGTGGAGATATTACGAGAAAGAGAAAGCTACTAGAAAAACAAAAAGAAGGTAAAAAACGAATGAAGATGGTAGGAAGTGTAGAAATTCCTCAAGAAGCATTCTTGTCAGTATTATCGATGGATGAGGAGTGATCATATGAGTTATAGAGAACAAAGAGAAGTTTTGATAAGGGAAAGAAGAGAAATGGTTGCGAGATATATTATAGAAAACCATTGTACGATTAAAGAAGCATACCAGCATTTTAAAGAAGATCAATCCTTGATGGATATGTTTCAGCAATATCGAATTGGTTTTAGCTTATCGACGTTGAAAAGAGAATTGGATATACCTTTAAAGCATAGTAATCCTGAACTATTCGCTGAGGTGCGTCCTTTGATCGATGGAAATCGAAACAACGTCCTTGCAAATCAAACGATGACGAGAGAAGCTTTTGCTCGACTTATCATAGTGAAACGTGATCTTGAGGGGAAAAGTTTTCGAGTGATTGGAAAAGAATTAGAATTAGCGGAAACTTCTGTGATTCGTATCTATAAAGATTACGCAGGGAAGATCAAACTTACACAGGAAGATGTAGATCTTGCAAAGAAAAGTGATATGAAATTAACTCCGCATATTCAAGATAAAGTAGATCAACATCAAAAAGGAATTGAACATCAAATTTTATCTTGGGCACATTATGCATTAGAAACAAAATGTGATCTACCTACACTTTCTCGTCATTTTGGATTAGAGGAACAAGAGGTAAGACTTACATTATCAGAACTGTTGCCGTTATTAGATTACGAATTATATCTATCTTTGCAGGAGCAATTAGGTCTTTTTGACGAAATTCTATATCAAACGGAACAAGGCCCAACGAAGAAAAAATAATATGAGGAAACTCATATTTTTTTGTCAAATTCTATGAAGTTAGACATATATTAGATTAGGTGATAGTCATGGCAAGTAAGGAAGAATTTAAAGAATTTGTAAAAGATCATCCGCGATTGATTGGACATGTTAAAAATGGGGATATGAACTGGCAAAAGTTTTATGAACTATACGATTTATATGGTGAATCAGGAGATATTTGGGAAGAATATTTGAAAGAACCAACAGTAGAATCGAAAAGTGAGGCCACAACGAAAGCAGCCGTAACAGGTTTTAGCGTTGGAGAGATTATGAACTTTTTAAAAGGAATCGATTTAGATGAATTGCAAAATGGTGTCAGTAGTTTACAACGTGTCGTAGGGGTATTACAGGACTTTGGAAAAAAGGAAACACCTAGTCCAAAAGAACAATATAAGCCAAGACCGATCTATAAACATTTCGAGGATTAATGACATTAGAACAACAATTTAAAATAAAGAACAACCCATATTTTCAACGTTATCTACGAGAACATTCCTATTGGTACAAATATCTAAATCGAAATCCTACTTATTTTGAATCGTTTGCAGAAGAGGTCAAAGATGCATACAAATTGAGACCTTCCGATAAAGTGAATCGTATATTGGATACGTTAGAAGTACTTCAAACATTGATGTCTACGATGCAATAGTGTATAATGTTTTTGGATGTGATCGTATGAGAATTATCAGTGGAAATTACAAAGGAAAAGTATTAGAGGGATTCGATATCGCTGGTACAAGACCGACGATGGATCGCGTGAAAGAAAGCATGTTTGCGATGATTCAAAACCACTTGAAGGATTCTATCTGTCTCGATTTATTTGCAGGAAGTGGCAATTTGGGTTTAGAAGCATTGAGCGAAGGTGCTCGGAAGTGCTATTTTGTCGATTGTAATCCGATTGCAATTCGAACGATTCGTAAAAATGGTGAAGCTTGTAAGGCTCTGAATGATATGGAAATCGTTCAAAAATCTTATCGGGAAGCACTGTTGTCTTTTCAAGAAGAGCAGTTAAAGTTCGATCTTGTATTTTTAGATCCACCTTATCAAGAAAATCTGATTTCGACGGTATTTGCGATGTTAAAAGAGCTAGATCTTTTAGAAAAAGATGCTCTCATCGTCTGTGAGTTCGAACATGAAAATCTAAGTGATTCTACTTTTCATCTTTGGAAAGAGAGAAAATACGGTTCTAAAAAAGTATTTATATATCGTGTGTAAGAATGCAAGGAATTGCATTCTTTTTTGTGGAACAATAAAAGTGGAGGTGAAACTATTCGATATCCATTTATCAAACAACGCGAAGAAAAAGATTGTGGTATTACTTGTTTGCAGATGATACTTGCATATTATCATTCTTTTGTACCTAAAGAAGAGTTACGACAGATTACACATACGACGAAAAAGGGGACGAGTGCTTATGGTTTATTGCAAGGAGCTGAACAATTAGGATTTCGTGTTCGTGCGTTAAAGGGTGATTTTCAAAGCCTTCAAGTAGAACAACTGGTCTACCCAGTGATCGCTCACGTTATCAAAGAAGGAATTTACTATCATTATGTCTTGATTTATAAGTTAGATCACAAACATCAAAGGCTTTTGGTCGCTGATCCATCTACTCGGTTATCTTGGGTCACATTTCAATCATTTCAAACAGAGTGGAACAATATCGTCTTAGTATTGGAACCTATGCTACAACTTAGGAATGAAAGAAAAGCATCTGTTTTTGAATTGTGTTATCAAATCATAGGAAGATATCGTAAAGAGGTCATTATTTTATTCTTTTTTGCACTGATCCAAATGATACTATCTCTCATCATTTCTTATTATTTTAAAGTGACCGTCGATTTTGTTTCTAATTTTGGAACAAAGTCAGAATTTTATTTGATATCGATTTTCTTTTTCTTTTTTTTCATATTACACGGTTTATCATCGATCTTTCACTCTGATGTGATTTTAAAGTGGAGTACAGCGCTCGATTTATCTTTTACGAAAGATATCTTCCATAAATTAGTTTCACTTCCGTATGATAAATTTCATAGACGTTCTACAGGTGAGATTATGATGTACTTTCAAGAGTTGATGCAGTTAAAAGATATTTTGATCACGTTTATAAGTTCCATTTTATTAGATGTCTTATTTTGTATTGGAGCCTTACTTTTTTTAAGTACGATATCTCTTTGTCTTTTTTCTTTGTGTCTTTTTATGATATGTCTTTACGGAATGATTTTTTCGCTGTGTAAGCGATTCTATCAAATCTGCATGCCGTTTGTAAAAAGGGAACAAGGTAATGTATCTCATTGGTTAATCGAAAGTTTAAGAGGGTATGAAACAGTAAAAGGATCTCACTTAGAACGTGTTTTGAATTCTTTTTTTGGAAGATATCATTATCGATTTGAGAAGGAAGCGTACCATTTGAAGAAATTAGAAAGGAGAGAACAAGTAGGAGAACAACTACTTCTAGAGAGCGTTCGATATCTTTTTATCTTTTTAGGGGGTATCATGATGTTAAAACGTGATCTTACGATTGCAAATTTCGTATTTGCTTACATGTTATTTGATTATGTCATATCACCGATGCGCACTTTTTGTCACTTTTTTTTAGAATGGATGCAAGTAAGAACTGCAGTTTGCGAGTTATCCTTTATATGGAAAGAGAAAAAGAAAGAAGGAGAGATCGTGTTGTCGGGTATTCAAACGATCGAATTTCGACATTTGTGTTATGCGTATGAAGAAGATACGTTGGTATTAAAAAATATCGATATTATTCTAAAAGAAAAGGAGCACGTGATGTTGTTTGGTCCTTCTGGAAGTGGGAAGAGTACATTATTTCGTTTGTTAATGAAATTCTATCAAGTGAAAGGGAACTCTATTTTTATCAACAACATCGATTATCACCTCTATGAAAGAAACTCTCTCTCTTGTCATCTTTGTTACATAACGCAGAAAGAAACTTTATTTACAACAAATCTATATGAAAACATTACATTGGCACGAAAGATATCTCAATCGGAATTCTCAAAAGTGTGTCGCGTGTGTCACCTTGATTTTATCGATCGATTTAAGGAAGGATATTATATGATGGTTGAAGAAAATGGAAAAAATTTATCGGGAGGACAGTGTCAACGAATTATATTGGCTCCG
>USET01000001.1 GCA_900553765.1 uncultured Mycoplasmatota bacterium | reverse complement strand
TAACAGTAACTTTGGAATGGGAGTATAAAAATGGAGAGTGGATATGTAACAATCTAGCAACTGTCATAAATTCTTTAGCAGATCCAGAGGGAATTAGTACTACTGATGGTACCGAAGGGTATGATAAATGGCATATCATTGCAAGTGGAATTATGGAAGCATACGAATCAAGTAGCACATTCCATGTTAATAATCCATTATCGATTAATAATATTAAATAGGTAGGATATGAAGAAATTTGTTATTCTTATTACTTTGTGTTTGATATTGATTGTAACGGGTTGTGGAAGTGCTTCCAAAAAAGAGGCAGGTCGTAAAGAAAAACAGAAAATAGAGATGGAAAAAGAAGAGATAAAAGAAGATGTTATAACGCCGTTAGAGTCCGCTATGAAAACGAAACAAGCGAGTAAGATTATTGAGGTTGTTTCTGAACAATCGGATTATTATGAACCATTGAATCAAATTGTTCACAATGTAGATCCAGCGATGACAAGCGAGATGTATCGAGCTTATTTACAGACGAGAATAAACGATCAGTACGAAATAAAAGAGGCGGACGGAGAGTATTATCTGTCTTTTACGGGAGAAGTAATTGATTTATTATCTTTGACATCAAGTGGGCTTTATACGGATTTCAATAGCTTTCAGGTTGCTTTATCACAACAACCTAAAAATAAAGGTGGAGTGTTAATTCGTTTAGTAGAAGAAGATGGAAATTGGAAAGTAGATCCATCCGATATTAACTTTGGTATTGTATTGTTTGGTGGAACAGTAGTACAATAAAAAGGAATGCACAAGGTGTAATCCTTTTTTTATTATAGGAGATGTAGATATGGAAAATTATGGAGATATCAAGACGATTAGAAAGAGAAAACGCTATTTGAAGAGACTGTATCGTCAATGTCAGAATCAAATAGAACGTGAAACAATCGGATGGAGTTTGATTGCAAATATAGAATTATTACACTATTATACGCATCTTGGTAATTTTTTAGTTACAGGTGATATAGGTCGCATTTTAAATGAATGTGTCGTATTGATAAGAGATACAAAGTATAAGAAATTAAATGGAATTCTTCGACAAGACGATCCATATATGGATGAAAATTATTTATCTTTTCTAATGTCGCTTGCGAATTATGTTGCTGATGGTAACTTGCAACGTTTTGAATCGCACATCGGAAATTCCTTTGATCGCACATCGGCAATGAATGGCGCAAAACATTTTTATGCCTTTTTACAAGATGAAGCTATTTCTCCAGTAGCAGAGCAAATACTATCTGATACTTCTTCAATCTACTTCTGTGAATGTCGAAATAAAAAAGATCATTTAGGATCTACATTTTTTGATTATATATTCCATAAACCATATATATGTATTTTAGAACATCATGATTTAAGAGATTTATTTACTCTGATTAGAGAGTGTGCTTTGGGTGTAAAGTTTTATATGAAAGAAGATTTACACTGCGATAGTTTTCAAAATGTCTGTGCATATGTGATGGAAGAGTTAGCTTTTTCCTATTTTGAAACAAATGAAATGCATCGAGAAGATATAGAACTTTTAAAAAAACAGAGAGAAAGTGATTTTACTGGATATGCTAACGACACTTTAATGCAAATTCATTCTCTGCCTGGTCAACAAAATTTGAAAAGTTTTTTTCACCCTAACGTAAATGAAATATTAAAGGTTATTCCTCGGCAACTAAAGAAAGATTTGGTAGAAATTCAAGCCTATGTTATGGCACGTGGATTAGTACAGCAAATACAATTTAATAAAGAGCTGGGATTAGAACATTTGAAAACTTTGATGCGAATGAATATTTCCAATGAACAACGCCCTGATTTTGAAAAAATTGGACTCGGTGATGATGTTTTACTTACGCTTGCACAAGAAATGTCGATGAGAAGTAAGAATGTATATTCGTGTTATCATGAGAAAAAAAGATGATGAAAATCATCTTTTTTAAATTTTATAAAATATGATAAAAGTATTGAAATCTAAATTAAATTATAGTAAAATGAGATTGTTTTTTTGGTTAGTGAGGTAGTAATATGAAGAAGACAAAAATTATTTGTAGCATTGGGCCAGCAAGCAATCAACCTGATACAATGGAACAATGGTTTATGCTGGTATGAATGTTGCGCGAATTAACTTTTCACATGCAACAGAAGAGGAAAAACAACTTGTCGTGAATACTGTACATGAAGTACGTAAAAGAACAGGGAGACCAATTGCAATCTTATATGATACAAAAGGTCCTGAATTCCGTAGTGGAATGTTAGAAAATGATGAAATTACATTAAAAGAAGGAAATACAATTCGTGTTGTCAAGGAAAATATTCTTGGAACAGAGGAGAAAATATCTGTAAATCATCCACAAGCACTTGATTGTTTAACACCAGGAGATATTATTTTGCTTGAAAATGGATTGATGAAGATTAAAGTTACAAGCTGTGAAGAAGATGGGGTTACTTGTCAGGTTGTAACAGGTGGAATTTTAGGAAATAAAAAAAGTTTAAGTGTACCGGGAGTACATTTAGAGATTCCTTTTATTAGTAAACAAGATCGAGCAGATTTAATTTATGCGTGCGAGCATGAAGGTGATTACTTAGCACTTTCTTTCGTATCGACGAAAGATGATGTACTAGAAGCGAGAAATATCTTAAAAGAACACGGAAGAGAAGATATGAAGATTATTTCTAAAATCGAAAGTGGTACAGGAATTAAAAATATCGATTCTATTATCGAAGCAAGTGATGGAATTATGGTTGCTCGTGGAGATCTTGGAGTTGAGGTACCGTTAGAACAACTTCCAGTATTCCAAAAGATGATTATTCGTAAGTGTCGTGAGCAAGGAAAGATTGCTGTAGTTGCAACAGAAATGTTGGAGTCTATGAAGAAGAATGCTCGACCAACGAGAGCAGAAGTATCTGATATCGCAAATGCTGTAATGGATGGAACAGATGCAGTGATGTTATCTGGAGAGACAACCGCAGGAAAATATCCAGTAGAAGCAGTTAGATTCATGGCCAATACTTGTGAGGCAACAGAAGGTTATCTCGATTATACACAACATGTTAAGACGACGTTTAGAGATGATATTACATCGACGATCGCACGTGGTGTAGTAGAGGCTACAAATGCACTTGATATCGCTTGTATTATCGCTGCAACAACGAGTGGGTATACAGCGCGTAAGATTAGTAATTTAAGATCAAAATCTATCATTTTAGCTGCTTGTCCTACAGAGAAAGTTGCTTATTCATTAGCTGCAAATTTTGGAGTATATCCAGTTGTGCAACCAATGAGTAAATCGACAGATGAACTTGTAGAAGATTGTATGAAGATTGCAAAAGAAACTTTAAATTTAAATAAAGGGGATAAAGTAATTATTACAGGTGGTTTTCCTAATCATATGGAAGTAAAGAAAACAAACTTTATGAAAATAGAAGAAATTTAGAAGAATGCTTACATTCTTCTTTTTCTTTTGCATAAGTTGTGGTATATTAGATAGCACAAGTTGAAAGAGGAGTAATACTATGATGACACAGAAATCAGAAACAAATGTAAATAGAGGTAACGAAGAACAATTTTCCTTTGCGTCCATTAGTAAGCAATTTCATCAGTTGAGTCAAGATGTTTCTTTGTTTTTTACATATTTGTATACAGGTGGTTATTCAGTGAGAAAAGAAGTAGATGAAATCGAGTGTAAGCATCATATTACTTCTGATGAAGCAATACAGTGTTTTTTAAAATTTACGAAAGATTATTTAGATGAAACTTCCTATCAAGCAGCTTTACTTCTTTACCGGGAAGGAAGTATTGTTCCCGGAGAGATTTCCCAAGTATGCAATGCAAAAAAGGTTGAAATCAATTATACTCATACATGGGAGGATGTCGAAAAAATTGCTCATGAGTTTGGCCATATTTTATTTTTAGGAAATAATTTTACATCTCAATTATTAGGTGAAACGATTCCAATCTTTTTAGAGAATTTAGCGGCATCTTATTTGAGGAGTTTTATGGAACACGATGAAATTTACATTCGACAGTATAAGCGAATGATTACGAACAATACCCATGTTAGAGATTATGTCGATTCCATCGGAACGTGTTGTGCATTTCCAATGTATGACATTCCTTATGTTTTATCATCTTTATTGTCAGTTCGTTTAGAACAGCTCTATATGCAGAATAAGGAAGAAACATTAAAAAAACTTCCAGTGTTTTTGAAAGCGTTAAAAACGGATGATGTTACACTCGCGTTTCAAACGCTTGATTTAGATGTAGAGTATCGTGAGGGACATTTATATTGTGAGAATGATATACGAACTAGACTCGTAAATGACTACTTTCAGTATTATATTCCGCGATATCAGTCTGTTTTAAATTTGCCACGAGTTTCTAAGAAGCGTTCATTACGAGAAAAAATAAAACACTTTTTATAAAGTGTTTTTTTGGATGATTGGTTTTTTTTGAAATTCCTTGGCGAGAAGTTGTTTCCTTTTTTCCGGTGTGAATGTAGAACTATATACAGCGGTTGTACGATATTCGATTTGACTGCATAGATCATCCATTTGATTCAGGGCTGAAATGATTGGAAGTGGACAATTTTTTTTGATAGAATTCAAATAGGAAATTCCAGCTTGATTCATTCCCAAGACACGAATATATGTCGGGTAAGGAATTTCTTTGGCCTCTTCTTTTGTAAAGTTACATAGAATATGTAGAGACATCCTCATTAGTTTATTATAAGTGTATCGTTTAGTTTTGATTTTATGAGTGAGTTCCTCGATTGATGAACATTCTGGGAAGTGTTTTAAAATTCGATGTTCAATACCTTCATCTACAGTTTGATTTGATGCGATCGTTGTTTGAGCAAGAGATAGTCGGTAGAAGAGCAAGGGCCAATAATCTTCGATATTAACGACATGCTCATTTAGTGCTGATAAAGTATCGCTTGGAACATAATGAGAAATATCTTCGTTGTTTTGTAAAGCTGTACGAATGCGTGTCGCACTTACGATATCACTTGTACTTTTTGTATCGTGAAAGTCGTTTGTTCTTTGGATTGTGACAGGTTCTATCTTAGCTTGTTGTTTGATAATTTCTTTTACATAGCTTAATCCTAGTAAATCGTTTGGAGAAGTGATCGTCGATGAATGAAAAGATTCTAATGCTTTTGACATTGCAGTTGGATAATTTACACCTTCCTGTAGATAAGTTTTTACAAGTTGATCGTATTTTGGATTATTACACTGTATATGTGCAAGTTCTTGTAACATTTGAATGTTATTTTCTTCACTTCCAAAGACGAGAATATCTACGTTGAGCGCTTTTAGTAATGAGATACTACCGCGAGCAAAAATATCGGCACTTTGAGTTGCAAAAACAAATGGGAGTTCTACGACGAGATCGACTCCGTGTTGAAGCGCGATTTGTGTCTTGGTCCATTTATCTAAAATACTAGGAAGTCCACGTTGTGTGAAATTGCCACTCAATATTAAAACGATCGTTGCATCTGGATATAATTTTTTTATCTGTTTGATGTGATATTCATGCCCATTATGAAATGGACTATACTCACAAATGATTCCAACTGTTTTCATTCATCTCACCTAGTGCTATTGTAACATAAACAATACATTCTTCAAAGAAAAAACGAACGTTGCAAATTTGATGATAGTTCGGTATAATGAAAGCACGGGTGATTTTATGGAATTTGATTTAATACGATTAAAAAATAAATTAGATACATATATTTCAATTGATGAAGAAGTAACGATTCCACAAGAATGGATCGATGATACAGAACTTCTCGATTTAAAAGATGTAAGAGCAGTTGGAGATATTACTTTAGATGCAATAGATGAATATGAGATTTCTATGGAAGTTACGGGAACGATGGTTCTTTCATGTGCCGTCACTTTGAAACCAGTGGATTATCCATTTCATTTAAAAATAGAGGGTAATCTTGAACAAATCTTGCAAGAAATCGATGAAAATGCAAAAAAGATTGAAAATAGTATTGATATTTTGCCAATAATATGGGAAAATATACTAATGGAAATTCCAATGCGAGTTGTTAGTGAGGGAGCAGAAGAAGTTCATCTAGAAGGAGATGGATGGAAACTTGTAACAGATAAGGACTCGGTGAAAGAAACGAATCCAGCATTGGCAAAATTAAAAGATTTACTTTAGAGAAAGAGGTGTTAATATGATGAAGTTAGACATTCAATTATTTGCTGTACCATTTAGAAAAACTAGTAAAACAAGAAAAAGAAAACGTCGTACACACTATAAAATCAGTGAAAATCAAACAACGAAATGTCCAAAATGTGGAGCAGCAATTAGACCACACAGAGTTTGTCCTAATTGCGGAACTTACAAAGGAAAAGAAGTTGTTAAAACTGAAGAAGAAACAACGAAATAGTTGTTTTTTTTTTCGATTTTGTGTATGATGAATATAGAATAAGAAGGTGACTTATGAAATTATTTCATTTAGATAATAAAGGATTTGCAATGGCAGGGGTGGTCTATCCGCTTTTAGTGCTTTTTGTTATGCTGTTATTGGGAACACTTGGATTGCTTGCAAGTCGTAAGGTTTTACTAGATCGTACGAATAGAGAAGCGGCAGATAAGATCAATTCATCTAACACTTACGAATATATTTCCGATGGGTTGATTGGTTATTATGATGGATACCAGGGAGCTGAAAAAAAAGGAGATAAATATATTTGGAAAGATCTAAGTGGTAGTGGAAATCATGGAGAAATGGTTGGATTTGATTATTCTTCTACACCACAACAAGGAGCTTTAACTTTTACAGGAAAAGAATATGTGAAACTACCACAGATGAATTATGAGCAGATTACATTAGAGGTAGTCATGAGTCCTGGTACTTCAGGGACGATGCAAATTGTTGGAAATCTTGAAAGTGGTGGATACGCACTGGTTTACTATAATGCTCCACAAGCACTTTTATTCCAGGTAAATGTCAATGGAACATATTTAATAGATGGTTCAAAAAATCTCTATGGTAATTTTACAAACAGCATTAATAGAATGGTTTACGCAAGTGGAAGTTATGACAATGCGAAGGCAACATTTTATCAGAATGGTACGAAATACGAAATTGCTGCTGCAGGAACAATTACCAAACCGCAGAGTAATACTATTATGATGATCGGCGCAAACTCGTCTGGGGCCAATGCATCTCAGGAATATTTCATCGGAAAAATATACGCAGTTCGTATTTATAACCGGGCACTTTCAGAAGATGAAGTTTTGCACAATTATCAAGTAGATAAGAGAAGATATCAAATGTTTGAATAGTCTATTTGAAAATAAAAAAGATTGTGTTATAATAGTCTCATGTAAAAAACAAGGAACAAGAGGAGTACAATTGGATTTGTAATAGAGAGTCTATGGTTGCTGGAAATAGATACAAAGAAAATTGGAAGGTAGCTTGGGAGTTGATTTTCCGAAATAGAGTAAGAAAGTCCGCAGAAAGAGCGTTATCTTTTGAGGCATAGCGAAAGCTATGTAAACTAAGGTGGTACCACGTTCATCACGTCCTTACACAGGATGTGATTTTTTTTGGGGAGGATTTATGGATAAAGCATTCGAAGATTACTTGAAACAGTTTGATTTGAATAATTTTCATATCAAACGAAAACATATTCATACGTATCGAGTGGCGGATAATTGTTTAAAAATTGCACGTGCACTCCATTTGTCAGAGGATGATACGGAACTAGCATATCAGATTGGAATCTTACACGATATTGGAAGATTTCATCAATTAGAGGAAACTGGTTCTTATGATGATGCGACTTTAGATCATGCTGATTATGGTGCAAAATTATTGTTTGAAGATGGATTGATTGCCTCCTTTCCAGTAAAAAAAGAAAATTACAAGGTTGTAGAAATGGCAGTCAAGTATCATAATAAATTTGCAGTTGAATCTAATTTAGAAGAGCGAACAGAATTCTTTTGCAAATTAATTCGAGATGCAGATAAAATTGATATCTTAGAACTTTCTTGTGAAGGAATTATTAAATTTTATATGGATGGACCGGTGAAGCCAAATATCTTAGCACAAGTGCAGTCTCATTCACAGGTAAGAATCAATGGAGCTAGAACGAATACGGATAATGTATTTATTCAAATTGGTTTCTTTTATGATATTTATTTTAAACCTTCTGTCGACATTTTGTTCGAACGAAAGATTATAGATCGTTTGAAAGATAAAGTGAATGATAAAATTGTATGTCAAGAATTGGATAGGGTACAAAGATATTTAAAGGAGAGATTTACATGTTAGATAAAAAATATAATCCAAAAGAGGTAGAAAAGGGAAAATATGAACATTGGAAAGAACGAGGATATTTTACATCAGGAGATTTAAGTAAGAAGCCATATTGTATCGTAATTCCACCGCCAAATGTTACAGGAAAGTTGCATTTGGGTCATGCTTGGGATACGACATTACAAGATATTTTAATTCGTTATAAGAGAATGGATGGATATGATGCACTATGGCTACCAGGAATGGATCATGCCGGAATAGCAACACAGGCAAAGGTCGATGCGAAGTTAAAAAGTATGGGAATCAAACCTCGTGAGATGGACCGGGAAGAGTGGCTCAATCATGCTTGGGAATGGAAAGCAGAGTATGCGGAAAACATTCATAATCAGTGGGCTAAAATGGGGCTTAGTCTCGATTATACAAAAGAGCGTTTTACTTTGGATGATGGTTTATCAAAAGCAGTTCGTCATGTTTTTGTAACGCTTTATAAGAAAGGGCTTATTTATCGTGGAGAACGTATTATCAACTGGGATCCAGAAGCAATGACAGCACTTTCTAACGAAGAAGTTATCTATAAAGATGTCGAAGGAGCTTTCTATCATATTAAGTATATGTTAGAAGGTAGTGACGAATATCTTGAGGTGGCAACGACACGTCCTGAAACTTTGTTTGGGGATACAGCTGTTGCAGTTAACCCTGAAGATGAACGATATAAACATTTGATCGGAAAGAACGTCATCTTACCAATTGTAAATAAACCAATTCCAATCGTTGGAGATGAACATGCAGATATGGAATTTGGAACAGGTGTAGTTAAAATAACACCAGCACATGATCCAAATGATTTTGAGGTTGGTAATCGACATCAATTAGAACGAATTATCGTTATGAATCCAGATGCAACGATGAACGAGAATGCTGGTAAGTACGAAGGAATGGATCGCTACGAATGTAGAGAAGCTTTGATCAAGGATTTAAAAGATTCTGGCTTGTTAGTAAAAATAGAACCAATGGTTCACTCTGTTGGACATAGTGAGAGAACAGATGTCATGGTAGAACCATATCTTTCAAAACAATGGTTTGTTCGCATGCGACCACTTGCAGATCGTGTATTAGAAAATCAAAAGAATGAAGAGACAAAAGTAAATTTTGTTCCAGAGCGTTTTGAAAAAATTATGAATCATTGGATGGAAATTACTTATGATTGGTGTATTTCTCGTCAATTGTGGTGGGGACATCGTATTCCAGCCTGGTATAAAGGTGATGAAGTATATGTTGGAATGGAAGCACCAGAAGGAGAAGGATGGGTTCAAGATAGCGACGTATTAGATACATGGTTTAGTAGTGCACTTTGGCCATTTAGTACACTTGGTTGGCCAGAAGAAACGGATGACTTTAAGAGATATTATCCAAATAATGTATTAGTCACTGGATATGATATTATTCCATTTTGGGTTAACCGTATGACGTTCCAGGGGTTAGAATTTACGGATCAAAGACCATTTAAAGATTGTTTGATTCATGGTCTTATTCGAGATAAAGAAGGACGTAAGATGAGTAAGTCTCTTGGAAACGGAGTAGATCCAATGGATGTGATCGAAAAATATGGGGCTGACTCATTGAGATATTTCTTGGCAACTTCTTCGGCACCTGGTATGGATTTACGCTACGACGAAGAAAAAGTTGCATCTACATGGAATTTTATCAATAAACTTTGGAATGCTTCTCGATTTGTATTGATGAATTTAGAAGGATTTACAAAAGAAAATTATACAGTGGAAACTCTGAATACGAGCGATCAATGGATTTTGTCTAAGTTAGAATCGACGATTGCAACGGTACGCAAGCATATGGATCAATATGATTTCCACGTAGTAGGAGCAGAATTATATCGTTTTATTTGGAATGATTTCTGCGATTGGTATATCGAACTTGCTAAGATCAATATGAATGATACGACAAAATCAGTTCTCGTATGGGTACTTACCGATATCTTAAAAATGTTGCATCCATTTATGCCATATGTAACGGAAGAAATTTATCAGATGTTACCAATTCACGATGAGACGATTATGACAAGTAGCTATCCTGTTTATGATGCTACATATGCATTTGATACAGAACTGGATGATGTTATCGAATTGATTCAAAAAATTCGTAAAGCGAAAGTAGAATACAAAATAGGAAAAGAATATCAACTTGTTTTAAATGGTGCAAAGAAGTATCAAGATATCTTAACTAAGATGTTAAAATTAGATGCTTCACAATGTCTTGATAAAATTGAGGATGAAACATTGACGTGTCTTTCTTTACCATATCAAAATGATACGGTATCACTTTACTATGATGGAAGTGCCAACAAAGAAGAAGAACGTTTAAAATTAGAAGAGAATAAAGCTTCGTTAGAACAGTCAATCACACGACGTGAAAAATTACTTGCAAATGAAAATTATGTTTCTAAGGCACCAAGTCATATTGTTGAACAAGAAAGAACAAACTTAGAAAAGGAAAAGGCAGAATTACAACTCATTATAGAAAAATTAAAAGAAGCATAGCAATATGTTTCTTTTTTTATATGTTGCACTTTACTTTTTTCTATTCGTTTGATACTATAGTAATATAATAGGGGTAGGTATCATGAGAAGATTTAAGTTGTTCATAGGAACGATTGCTTTATTAGTTGTAGTATTTGGATGTACCGCATGCGGTAAAAATGAAAATGAACTTGTTATGGTGACAGAGGCAGGATTTGCGCCATATGAGTATTATAAGGACGGAGAAATTGTCGGAGTCGATATCGATATTGCAAAGGAAATTGCAAAACGCCTAGATAAGAAACTTGTGGCAAAGGATGTCGCGTTCGACTTTTTGATTAACGAAGTAAAGAGTGGGAAGGCAGACTTTGCGGCTGCGGGGATGAGTATTACGGAAGAGAGAAAAGAAGAGGTTGACTTTTCGATCGAGTATACGACATCGAATCAAGTCGTTGTCGTTCGACAAGATTCTCCTTTGACTAACTTTGATGAAATTCAAAATAAAAAGATTGCAGTTCAATTGGGAACAGTTGCAGATATGTATGTAAGTGATAATTATCCGAATGCTACATTGATGACACATAAGAAATATTTAACAGCTGTGGAAGATATTAAGAGTAAAAAAGCTGATTGTTTGATAATGGATCAATTACCAGCGGAAGAGATTGTTGCGGAAAATCCAGAATTAAAGATTATGGATGGAATTTTGTTTCAAGATAAATACGGTATGATTGTAAAAAAGGGAAATACAGAGTTAAAACAAGAGATCGATAAAGTATTAAAAGAGTTACAGGAAGATGGTACGATCGATCAGTTGATTATCAAGCATTCAAAGTAGGAGAGATGTTACATGCAGGATGTTGTAGATTCATTTTATAAGACATTTATTTTAGAAGATCGTTATCTATACTTTTTAGAAGGGTTGAAATTTACACTACTAATCGCGTTCTTTTCTGTTTTATTAGGTTTATTTTTAGGAATGCTTGTTAGCATTATAACCGATTATCATAAACAGACAGGAAGATTAAAAATATTACATGGAATTTGTCGTTTCTATGTGTATATCATTCGTGGAACACCTACGTTATTACAGTTAATGATCTTATATTACGTTATTTTTAAAACAATTCCAATTTCACCGATCATCGTCGGAATTTTAACATTTGGAATTAATTCAGGTGCCTATGTTGCCGAAATATTCCGTGCTGGATTTGAAGGAATCGATCCGGGGCAGAAGGAAGCTTGCCAGACACTCGGATTAAACTATATCCAAACAATGCGTTACGTTATTTTTCCACAGGCGTTACGCAATATTTTTCCAGCGTTAGGAAACGAGATGATCACGCTTGTCAAAGAGACATCGATTGCTGGATATGTTGGAATTGTGGAATTGATTAAGGCTGCCGATATTATTTCATCTCGTACTTATGATTATTTTTTTCCACTTGTCATCTCTGCTTTGATTTATCTACTTCTGACATACTTGCTATCAAAACTGATGAAGTTTGGAGAAAGGAAGTTAAATCATGGTGTATCGAGTTAAAAATTTAGAGAAATCATTTGGAGAAAATCAAGTATTAAAGAAAATTAATTTCGAAGTAGAGGCGAATGAAAAAATAGTGATTATTGGTCCATCAGGTGGAGGGAAAAGTACGTTATTACGTTGCTTAAACTTACTAGAAGAACCAACTGGTGGTACGATTTACTATCATGACATGAAGTTAAATCGTAGGAACTATAAAAAAATTCAGGGTAAAATTGGTATGGTGTTTCAAAGTTTTCAATTATTTGACAATATGACAGTGATTGAAAATATTACACTTGCACCAATTTTAAATAAATTGATGCCAAAAGATCAAGCGTATCGTGAGGCACGAGAATATTTAAAACAGATTCATTTAGAGGATAAAGAGAACGTATATCCGTCTTCTTTATCTGGAGGGCAAAAACAGCGCGTGGCGATTGTTCGAACATTACTCATGAATCCAGAAGTGATACTGTTCGATGAACCGACAAGTGCATTAGATCCTGAAATGATTGAAGAAGTTTTAAATTTGATCATGGAGGTGAGCAAGAAGAATATTACCATGATTGTGGTAACACACGAATTAAATTTCGCCAAAAATTTTGCAACGCGTGTTCTATTTATGGAAGGTGGGACGATCGTAGAAGATGGTCCTGCAAAAGAAGTATTTGAACATCCAAAGACAGAACGGTTGCAACAATTTTTGAACATAATAAAATAGGAGGGGTAAAATGAATAAAATTAACGTGACGAGCGAAATTAAGCCACTAAAAAAAGTTCTGTTGCACAGACCTGGAAATGAACTTTTGAATTTAACTCCTGATACATTACAAGAGTTATTATTCGACGATATTCCATACTTACCTGTCGCACAGAAAGAGCACGACGAGTTTGCGCGAATGCTAAAAGAAAACGGGGTAGAAGTAGTCTATCTTGAAGATTTAATGGCTGATGTTATTTCTTTAAGCGATGAGATTCGCGAAGAATTTATCAACCAATTTATCTACGAAGCTGGAATTCGTACTCCAAAGTATCGTGAATTAGTATTCCAATATTTAAGCAGTTTTAAAAATGCAAAAGAACTCGTATTGAAGACGATGGAGGGAATTCAAATTTACGAGATCAATCGTAGTAAGAGAAAAGACGAGAAATCTCTCGTGGATCTCGTAACAGAAGAGACTGATTTCTTGGCAGCTCCAATGCCAAACTTGTATTTTACAAGAGATAACTTTGCAAGTATTGGGAGAGGTATTTCTCTAAATCATATGTATTCTGTAACGAGAAATAGAGAGACGATCTATGCTGAGTATATCTTTAAATATCATCCAGAATACAAAGGACAAGTTGATAAGTATTACGATCGCGATTTAACATATCACATCGAAGGTGGAGATATATTAAACTTAAATGATCATATCTTAGCTGTTGGAATTTCACAACGTACTTGTCCAGAGGCAATCGATCAACTTGCTAAAAATTTATTTAAAGATAAAAAGTGTAAGATTGATACTGTGCTTGCTTTTAACATTCCAAATTCAAGAGCATTTATGCATTTAGACACAGTATTTACACAGATTGACAGAAATAAGTTTACATACCATCCAGGAATTATGGATACATTACAAGTATTTGAAATTACAGAAGGAAATATCGAAGATAGTGATGAAGATCTCAATGTTATCGAAATTAATGATACACTTGAAAATATTTTATCATCTTACTTAAAGATTCCTGTAGAATTGATTCCATGTGCGGGTGGAGATAAAGTTGCCGCAGAAAGAGAGCAATGGAACGATGGATCAAATACACTTTGTATCGCACCGGGAGTTGTTATCGTATATGATCGTAACGCAACGACAAATCAAACATTAAGAGAAAAAGGACTAAAAGTATTAGAGATGCCAGGAGCAGAATTATCTCGTGGTAGAGGTGGTCCTAGATGTATGAGTATGCCACTTGTAAGGGAGGATTAATATGAATTTTTACGGAAGAGATTTCTTGAAGTTATTAGATTACACACCAGAGGAAATTGAGTATTTAATTAAACTTGCAATCGCATTCAAAGAGAAAAAGAAAAAAGGAGAAAGACACGATTATCTAAGAGGTAAAAATGTCGTTCTTCTCTTTGAAAAAGATTCGACGAGAACACGCTGTGCGTTTGAGGTTGGAGCGATGGATCTTGGAATGGGTGTTACTTATCTAGGTCCAACAGGAAGTCAAATGGGAAAGAAAGAGAGCATCAAGGATACGGCACGTGTACTTGCTCGTATGTACGATGGAATCGAATATCGTGGATTTGAGCAAAGTATCGTAGAGGAACTTGCTAGTGCGTCATCTGTCCCAGTATGGAATGGTCTTACAAACGAATTTCATCCGACACAGATGTTAGCGGATATTATGACGATGTATGAAACATTTGGTAGTGTGAAAGGAAGAAAATTAGTATTCTTAGGAGATGCGCGTAACAATGTTGCAAACTCTCTTATGGTGATTTGTTCTAAACTTGGAATTGATTTTGCTTGCTGTGCACCACAAGAGTTATTTCCGAATGAGGAACTTGTCAACACTTGTCGCGGTTTTGCACGTGAGAGTGGATCTAAGATCTTACTTACGGAAAATATTTACGAGGGTGTAAGTGGAGCTTCTGCAGTATACACAGATGTTTGGGTATCTATGGGAGAAGCAGATGAACTATGGGCACAGAGAATTGAATTATTAAAACCATATCGTGTAACGAAGGAATTAATGAGTATTGCTAATCCAGATGCGATTTTCCTTCACTGTCTACCATCTTTCCACGATATTCATACGAAAATCGGAAAGGAAATACACGACAAGTTTGGAATTTCAGAAATGGAAGTTACCGATGAAGTATTTGAATCAGCGCAGTCTAAAGTGATGGATGAAGCTGAAAATCGTCTTCATACGATCAAAGCTGTCATGTATGCGACAATGTACAAAGAATGAAAAAGAAAATTGTCGTAGCACTCGGCGGGAATGCCTTAGGAAATTCCCCAGAAGAGCAATTGAAATTGGTAGAGAAAACTGCAAAGCATATCGTGGAGCTTGCAGATTGTTATGATATTATCGTAACTCATGGTAATGGTCCACAAGTAGGAATGATCAACATGGCAATGTCAGTAGCACATGAAGAGATCAATACACCAAATGTACCATTTGCCGAATGTGGAGCGATGAGTCAAGGATACATTGGATATCATTTGCAACAAGCGATTCAAGAAGAATTGATCAGAAAACATATGAGAAGAGAATGTGTCACGTTATTAACACAAGTTATGGTCGATAAAAAAGATCCTGCATTCTCACATCCTACAAAGCCAATCGGCCCATTTTATACGAAAGAAGAGGCAGAACAACTTTCAAAAGAGCGTGGATATGTGATGAAAGAAGATGCAGGACGAGGATATCGTAGAGTTGTACCTTCTCCAGAGCCAAAAAAGATTATCGAAGTAAAAACGATCGATACACTTTTGAAAAAGCGGAATATTGTTATTGCTGGTGGAGGGGGAGGCATCCCTGTCATTAGACACTACGGTAAGTTAAAGGGCGTAGATGCTGTAATCGATAAAGATAAAACGAGTGCGCGTCTTGCCATTGATATGAAAGCTGATATTTTCTTAATTTTAACAGCGGTGGATAAAGTATCGATTAATTTTAATACTGCAAATGAGAAGAAGCTAGATTTTTTAACTCCTGCGCTTGCTAGAAAGTATATGCAGACAGGTGAGTTTAAAGAGGGAAGTATGCTTCCTAAGATTGAAGCTTGTTTGGCGTTTGTAGAACATCATAGAGGTGGACAAGCAATTATTACATCCTTAAATAAAGCAAAAGAAGCTTTAGAAGGAAGAACAGGAACAGTCATTAGTAGGAAAGGAATTTAAAAAGATGGCAAAGAAAAAAAGAAAAGGGTTTTTGACTTCGTTTTCTATCATCTTTATCTTAATTTTTGCATTAGGACTTGCTACTTATTTTTTACCACAAGCAAAATTTAATGGTGATCAGATTGTAAACGGAAGCGGAGTCGTAAGAGCGTCACTCTCAGATGTGTTGCTCGCACCAATACTAGGATTTGAAAATGCGATCGATGTTTGTATTTTCGTGCTTATCCTAGGTGGGTTTTTAGCCACAGTCTATCGGACGAAGGCACTTGAAACGGGAATTCGTGCACTTGTTAAAAAATTAAAGGGAAATGAATTAGCACTCATTCCAATTTTGATGTTTATTTTCTCAGTTGGAGGAACGACTTACGGAATGTTGGAAGAGACTGTTGGATTCTACGCGTTACTTGCGGCAGCGATGGTAATGGCGGGAATGGATACTGTCGTATCTTCTGCGATCGTATTATTAGGAGCTGGATCTGGAGTTCTTGGTTCTACGATTAACCCATTCGCTGTTGGAGCTGCGGTATCGGCACTTCCTGAAGGAACTGTAGTAAACCAAGGATTAATTATTGGAATTGGTATGATGTTGTGGGTAACGACATTGATTATATCAATTATGTTCGTTATGAATTATGCACGAAAAGTTATTAAGAAAAAAGGTTCTACAATCTTATCTTTACGCGAAAGAAAAAATATGGAGTTAGAGTATGGTGCTGCAGCAGCAGATAAGGCATACGATACGAAATTAAATGAAAAACAAAAAGTAACTTTATTATTATTTGTACTTACGTTTATCGTTATGATTGTGGGATTTATTCCATGGGAAGATTTCGGAATTACTTTCTTTGCAGATAATACTGGTTGGTTAACTGGAACGCCAATGGGACAATGGTATTTCTACGAAGCAGCTTTATGGTTCTTAGTTATGTCAGTTGTTATAGGTCTTATCAATCGTACAGGTGAAAAACAATTTGTCGATACTTTTATCGATGGAGCAGATGACATGGTAGGAGTTATTTTGATTATTGCGATCGCTCGTGGAGCATCTGTATTGATGCAAAGTACATACTTAGATAATTTCATTATTTACAATGCAGCTGAGTTGCTTCAGAGTGTACCTCCGATCATCTTTGCACCGTTTAACTATGTAATTCACATTATATTATCAATTTTAGTACCATCTAGTTCAGGACTTGTTACATTATCTGCACCAATTATCGGACCGATTGCCGATCAATTAGGATACAGTGTAGAAACGACAGTTATGACACTTGTAGCAGCAAATGGACTTGTCAATTTGATTACGCCAACTTGTGGGGCAATCATGGGTGGACTAGCACTTGCTAAAGTAGAATATACTACTTGGTTCCGTTGGGCATTTAAAGTAGTTGTTACAATTGCAGTAGTTAATATCTTAATTTTAACAACATTGATGATATTTTTATAGAAGGGATAAAATTCCTTCTTTTTTTTATCTGCTTCTATTACTTGATTGTACTAACAATAGATTGTATAATGATATAGGAGGGGTAGTTATGAAATGTGAAAAATGTGGCCATGAACTACCTTATGGCGCTAGAATTTGTCCGAATTGTGGAGTGGATATTGTAGAGAAAAAGCAATATACAACACAAGTGTATAATCATTCTAAAGTGTTTCACGAGGAGGATTACCGTGTAACAAAGTCAAATCCTTTTACGATTGCTTCCGTTATTGTATCTGTATTTGCCATGTTGTTTATGATCGTAGGACGTTATCAAATGGTTTTTTTTATACTTAGTTTAATTATTGTAGTCGTTGCAATTGTTTTATATGTCATCGGTCAAAAACGACCTGGAAAAAACAATGCAGTTGGTGTTTTTATCTGTATTGCAACACTTATTTTAGGAGCGTTTATATGGTATCAAATTTGTGAAAGCCGATTGCCATTTATAATCGGAACATGGAAGTCGAGTGGAAATGATATTTACGAATTTGATCGTGATGGAAATTACGAAGTTGTCAATGCTATGAAAAGAGAGTACTATAAAGGAACTTACAAGATGGAGTACGATAAGAAAAAGAAACAATATGTTGTGACAATGAAATCGAAAGAGGCTAAAATTAATGGCATGCCAATGTTTGAAAAAAATACAAATATCGCTCGAGTATCTTATAATGAAGAGAAAAAGAGTGCCGAAGTAGTAGTTGATGGGAAACGAGAAAAATGGAAAAAACAACAATGATATAATAGAAAAGGTGAGAATATGTTTGAAAACTTAGGAGATCGATTACAGAATGCGATTCATAAAATGAAAGGATATGGTAAGATCACTGAGGAAAATATCGGTGAGATTACAAGAGAACTTAGATTAGCGCTTTTAGAAGCTGATGTTAACTACAAAGTAGTAAAAGAATTTATTGCTAATGTAAAAGAAAAAGCATTAGGAGAAGAAGTACAGAAAAGTTTGAAACCAAGTGAGTTATTTATCAAGATTGTCAAAGATGAATTAGTTGAATTACTTGGTGGAGAAAAAGAAGATTTGATCGTAAATGGCAACCCTGCTATTTTGATGCTTGTCGGATTACAAGGGTCTGGTAAGACGACGACAATTGGAAAGCTAGCTAATTTTCTAAGAAAAAAACATGCTAGAAAACCATTGTTAGTAGCATGTGACGTATATCGTCCAGCTGCAATCGAACAGTTGAAGCAACTTGGAAAAGAACTTAATATCGAAGTTTATAGTGAGGGAAAAGGAGATCCTGTACAAATTTCTAAGAATGCAATCGCATATGCGAAAGAGAATGGATTTAATTATGTATTGATCGATACGGCGGGTCGTCTTCACATCGATGAAACATTGATGGATGAATTAAAAAATATCAATGAGGCAGTACATCCAAATGAAATTTTACTTGTCGTCGATAGTATGACAGGACAAGATGCCATCAACGTTATTACAGGATTTAATGAGCAACTTCCTTTGACAGGAGCAGTTTTAACGAAGTTAGATGGTGACACACGTGGTGGGGCAGCATTGTCTATTCGTCATTTGACAAATGTGCCAATCAAGATGATCGGTGTCAGTGAAAAAATGGATGGATTAGAAGCATTCGATCCAGAGAGAATGGCAAGTCGTATTCTCGGTATGGGAGACTTTATGGGCCTTATCGAGAAAGCAGAAGAAGTATTAGATCAAGAGGAAGCTAAAAAATCAGCGGAGAGATTGCAAAAGGGAAAATTTGACTTAGAAGATTTTCTTGGATATATGAAACAAGTGAAAAAGTTAGGCCCTTTGGAGAATCTCATAAAGATGATACCAGGTGCTTCTAAAATGGGATTGAATAAAGTTAAAATTGATCCGAAAGATTTAGCACATGTAGAAGCAATCATTTTGTCGATGACACCACAAGAAAGAAGAAATCCTGACATTATGAAAGCATCTCGTAAAAAAAGAGTTGCTGCTGGAAGTGGTAGAAGCGTCGAAGAAGTAAATCGATTATTAAAACAATTTGATCAGATGAAAGTTATGATGAAACAAATGAGAAGTGGTAACTTTAAAATGCCATTTTAAGATTGATCGTAAAATATTTTAATGTTATGATATAGTTAGAAAAGGAGGCATGCAGATGAAGTGTCCAGTTTGTAAAGATGTTACTTTATTAATGTCAGAAAAAAAGGGTGTAGAGATCGACTATTGTCCTGAGTGTCGAGGAATTTGGCTTGATCGAGGAGAATTAGAAAAGATCATAGAAAAGTCTGAAACTTATCAAGAACCGCAAGTAAGAGAGGTAAGCTCTCATAGAGAAAAAGCTCCAAAAAAGAGAAGAGAATCATTTCTCGGAGAAATTTTCGATGTGTTTGGTGGAGAATAATCGATATATTAGAATAAAAATAAAAAATAGACACGATAATATGTGTCTATTTTTTATTATGTTTTAATTAAAATTGACCGAACGGACGATTATTCGCAAGTCCTTGGCAACTACCGTTATCGATGTTAATTACTTGATTTTCTTCAGAAGTTGAGTATTGTGGTGTGTATGTGTGTTGATAAATGTGACGGTTAATTACGTGCGTATGAATTGGGCATACGTGTGGAACTTGATGACAGAATTCACGTTCTACACATTTATTGATGCATGGTTCGATGATTGGTTGACTTTGACAACCACAGTTCATCGGCATGCAGCACCCCATATTCTGACGGTCACAGCAACGTTTGTTAAACATATTTTTTCCCCCTTACCTAATGTATCTTATGATGTAAGTTCATTTGTGCATATGTTATTTGCCTTAGGCGAGAGAAAAAAGATGTTAGTGTAGATAAAGTTCCAGGCATGTATTTTTTTCTTTGATTTTTTTCGCAGCATCGATTCCAACGTAGCGGTAGTGCCATGGTTCGTATTTAAATCCTGTGACATCTTCGAATTTTTCAGGATATCTCAGAATAAAGCCATATTCGTGAGCATGCTTTAGCATCCATTGAAACTCTTTGGTTTCAGCAAATTTGTTATAATCTTGATTTTCTCCCATGACATCGATTGCAAGTCCCGTTTGATGTTCTGAATGTCCAGGCCTCGCACTACATCTGTCAGCATATGCTTTTCCACTTGTTTTTACATAGGAGTGATATAGTTCATCTTGATAGGAATAAGAGCGAAAAGCACTGACAGCTACAATTTGATATCCTTCTTCTTTGGCTTTTTTTGCAAGCGCTTCAAAGGCTGATTTGACTTCTTTTCTTACGTATTTTTCTTCCATTGCGTAGTTGATATCAATTGCCTCTAAATCTTTTGGTATATAGTCTTCGCTTAGCTTATTATTTTTATTTACTAAAACTAGAATATCATCTGGATTTGTTATTTGGCGAATATTTTTATAAAATCCGAAAAAGAAATCGCAATCTTTTGTAAAAAAGATGACAATGAGAATAAATAGGACGATATAAACTGCCTTTTTAAAAGTTTTCTCTTTCATATTTTCACCTATTATAATATATGCAGGTTGCAATGTTGATTTCATAAAAAAGAATCTCTAAGAAGAGATTCGATTATCAATTTTTAAATATTTTGTAATATTATTATAAATTAGTTTATTTAGTGCCTGAAATAAAATGATGGTCAGCGTTGATAACCCAATTAGAATTACGAGCATGTGTGAATGAATAAAGGATAGACTATATAGTTCTTTTAAGAAGATTACTTGTAAAACAAATAGGATTATCATGGCAATATACATTGCTGTTTTTAGTTTGTTAAATGGTCTACATAATTCAAAGAGTAGATAGAATCCGGTTACGGCATTCATCATGACACATAATGTAGATACTTGATGATCTGGAAGGTGGAAAACTGCTGCTAGTATCATAATGAGAATAATATTCGTAACGACAATTAATGCAGCAGGTAGAGATCTACTTAATACGTTTTTATAGAAGTTACCAGTGATTCTTTTTTTGTTTGGCTGTAGTGCCAACACGAAAGATGGAATTCCAATTGTAACAACGCTCGTTAGAGTTAACTGAATAGGGATGAATGGATATTGTGTTGGTAAAAAGACAAATAGAACTGCTAGGATTGTTGCATATGTTGTTTTTGTCAAGAAGAGAGTAGCTGAGTTTTCGATGTTGTTGACGGTTCTTCTTCCTTCGGCTACAACTTTTGGCATTGCACTGAAATTACCATCTAATAGTACAAGTTGTGAAATATTACGAGTTGCATCACTTCCATTTGGCATCGCGATACTACAATCTGCTTCTTTTAAAGCGAGCACGTCATTGATTCCATCACCTGTCATACCAACGTAATGCCCTTGTTCCTTTAATGCAATCACTAGCTTTTTCTTTTGAATCGGATTTACTCGTCCGAAGACGGTATATTTTTTCGCAGCTTCATAGATTTCTTCATCTGTTGTGAGTTTACTCATATCGATATATTGATCATAGTGTTCGATTCCAGCACGTTTTGCAATTCCAGAGACAGTCTTCACGTGGTCGCCAGAGATAACTTTGATCGAAACTCCTTGTTCTTTAAAATAGGTAAGCGTCTTTTCAACATCGGAACGCATATTATCTTGAAGTAGAATAAAGCCTAAAACTTGTTGACGAGTTCCTTCTTTTTTCGTAACAACTAGAATACGATATTCTAAAAGGTAAGAGGATAGGATTGGTTCTACTTTCTGATAGTCATTTCCTAGAACAAATTCTGGTGCCCCAATATAATACGTTTCTTTGTTTTGAAAAATGACGCCTGAATATTTTTTATCAGAGGAAAAAGGAATTAGTTTTTCCACAGGAAAATATATTTTTTTATGAAACTTTTCTTTCAATGCTAGCATCGTAGGATTATTATCTTCCATTACAGTGGTCATAGCATTGATTGTATTTTCTAACATACTTTTGCTTGTTTTTTTGTATGGTAAGATGTCTACTACTTTCATTGTTCCTGTCGTAAGTGTTCCTGTTTTATCTAGACACAATGTATCGATACGTGCGAGAGATTCGATACAATAGAGATCTTTGACGAGAACTTTTCTCTTAGAAAGGCGAATGACACTGACAGCCAGAACGGTGCTTGTTAAAAGAACTAGGCCTTCAGGAATCATACCGATGATTGCAGCAACACTTCCTACGACTGCATCTCGAAAACCGTTTCCATCGATTTGAGATTGATTTAAAAAGAGTAAGATTCCGATAGGGACGATTGCGATAGATACGATTTTAATAATATGATTTAAAGCGTCCATCAAAACAGATTTGGTATGCTTTATTTGTGTTGCCTCTTTGGAAATTGTCGCCGTGTAATTTTGAAGTCCCACATGTTTTACTTGTCCAATGGTATGGCCACTTATGATAAAACTACCAGAGAGGAGAAGATCTCCTTCTTTTTTGAATACAGGGTCACTTTCTCCGGTAATAAAAGATTCATCGACTTCACAGCTTCCTCTACGAATGATAGAGTCGGTTACAACTTGATTCCCAGGATGAAACTCTAGAATATCATTCATGACGATTTCATTGATTTCGATGATTTCTTTTTTACCATTTCGAATTGCCGTCGTTTTAGAAGCAGCGATAATCGATAATTTATCGACAACTTTTTTGGCATGAATTTCTTGAACAGTACTAATGATAGTGTTACAGATAACGACACCTAAAAAAAGTAAATTTTTATATGCTTGTACCATAAAAATACAAGCTGCGAGACCAAAGTTTAATAGGTTGAATAAAGTAAATATATTATCTCGAATGATTCTCGGAATGGTTTTTGTTGCAACAGAGGTATCATAGTTACATAATCCTTGTTGCTTTGCTCGTTCTACTTCTGCGGTAGATAGTCCACGTTCGATATCGACCTGTTGCATTTTCTAACCTCCTTTATATCAATATTATAGCACGCATAAATGAAAAAAAGCATTACAATTTTGTAATACTTTATTGGTTGACATAGAATGCATAATATTCTTCAAATGTGATATTTTCCTGTTTTATTTTTGTCGCAGCTTCAACACCAACGTAGCGATAGTGCCATGGCTCATAATTATATCCTGTGATTTTTTCTAGTCCTTTTGGAAATCTCAAAATAAATCCGTATTCATGGGCATGTGCTTGTAGCCATTTGTATTCTTCTGTTTCATCGAAAGAGTTGAAACGAACTCTTCTAGTTGTAATATCGATTGCAAGACCAGTTTGATGCTCTGAATAACCCGGACGTGAAGCATACTTGTCGGCGTAGGCTTGGCCGGATTCTTGTTTGTATTCTTGATATACTTGTTGTTGTGATTGATAGCTACGATATGCAGAATTCATGTGGAAAGAAAGTCCTTCTTGTGCTGCTTGTTGACTCATCTTTTGATATGCATCTCTAACTTCTTTTCGAACCATAAATTCTCCTTCGACTGTAACGAGGTCGTCCGGTTTATAATTAGCATCTAAATAAGTGTATTTATTCGCTAAGATGAGAAGTTGGTCGTTGATATCAGATGGTGTTGTATTCGTATAATAATCGTAATCGGAATTCGCATTGACGTGGCGTACTACGGTAGATACTCCAAGAGAAGGGAAAGTATCATGATAAGAGATATATCTTGGAAGACGATTTTCGATATAATACTTTTCAGAGATTACACTTGGTAGGAAATCCGTATCATTCATTTCTAATTGATCGATATCTTGGTTGACCAAAGCTACAATGTGTTTTATATCTAAAGATGGATATACTTCGTAGAAATGAAAGTAGCGATCTAATTTTTTGATATCGAATCCCTTTTGTTTATGTAAATTTAAGTTGACAGTTTTTACGATTTTATTTGCTTTTTGATTTGGATAGGATTGATCAAAGGTAATATAAGAAGATAGCTTTTGTACTTGAAATTCTTTTTGTTTTTCTAAATCTTTGATAGATGTTTTTTGTTTTGACTTGATTAAATCAGATATTTGTTCATCCGTTAAATTTTTTTCGATTAATGAAATTTCACTAGATTGATATCCCTTTTTCCATAGTTGAAATGAAGGACTACGGAAATAGATAACGGCAAAGATGATAATGATAAAAATAATTCTAAGAACAATACAAATAATAAAGATTATAACTCAGACTTAACAGTTTATGAAAAAAACAAAGTAAAAGAATATTTAGAAACATAAGATCACCACCTATTGTCATTATATCAGGGAGCGAAAAAAGATACAATCGACTGTTAGTAGAGTGGTAAAAAAATAAAATGTCTTATTGACATTTTATTTTGCTAAGTAGTATGCATAGTATTCATCGAATGTAATATTGGCATCATGAATTTCTTTTGCAGCTTCCACTCCGACATAACGATAGTGCCAAGATTCGTAACTATATCCTGTAATTTTTTCTTTTCCTTTTGGATATCTTAAAATAAATCCATATTTATAGGCATTTTTTTGAAGCCATTTAAATTCTTCTGTCTCTTCAAAGTCATTTGCAATCGCACCATCTGATACGATATCGATACATAGACCTGTTTGATGTTCTGAATATCCTGCTCTGGCAGCGTATTCATCGGCATATTCTTCGCCACGTTGATTTTTATATCGCTTCCAAACGGCATCTTGTGATTCATAGCTACGGAAAGAGGAGTTAGCAATCAATACGAGTCCTTCTTCGTTTGCTGCATTCCACATTGATACATATTGGTCGTTTACTTCTTCGCGAACGTGATTATCTTCATATGCATATCGATTACTGATTTTAACAAGATCATCTGGAGTATATGTTTTGTCGAGATAATTGTATTTATTTGTTAAAATTAAGTTCTTTTTTGACATGTCGGTTTTTTTGGTATGTGTATAATAATCGTAATCACCATTGACATTGACAATCGCAACGACATTTTTTGGACTTTCATCTGTATTTTCATCCATGTATTTAGAATATCGATCTAAGTTTTCATAGATGAAGTATTTTTGAACGATCAATTTTGGAATGTTGCGGTTGTATTCTTTTTTCAAAATGTCATCAATCTGTGTATCTTCGAGATTGTTTAAAATTGTCTCAACCTCGTCATCTTGATATCCAACTTCTTTTAATTTATACGTGTAGCTAGAATGATAACTAAAATAGTTGAATGCGAAAATTCCTATTATGATGACTGCAAGTAATATAACTGCACCGATGATAACTTCTTTTTTTAGTCTTCTTTTCTTTTTATACATATGATCACCCTAATTTCATTATACCAAATTTACTAAAAAATAAAAGGAAAAAAGGATAAACCATAAAAATTGTTGCAAACTAGGGATAGATAGGAGAATCGATATGGAATTATTTTTCTTATGCATGAAAATTTTTATCGCACGTATTATGGATGTGTCGATCGGAACATTGCGAATTATATATTTAGGAAAGGGAAAATCGAAAACGGCTTTTATCTGTGGATTTTGCGAGGTGTTTATTTGGTTTCTAGTGGCGAAAGATGCCTTGAATAGCGATAGTAATAGTTGGTGGATCGTAATTTCATATTCTTTGGGATATGCGGTTGGAACTTATATAGGAAGTTATTTATCGGAAGTGTTTGTCAAAGGGAATTTTGGAGTTCAAGTTATAACGAGTCGCCAAAATCATCGTATGATCGATACTCTTCGTAAAGCAGGGTATGCTGTTACGGTAATGGAAGTACAAGGGAAAGAAGAAAAACAGGGAAAATACTTGTTGTTAATCGAGATCAACAAGCATAGTTTCGAACAACTATCTCGTTTGATTAAATCGATGGATGAAAAAGCATTTATTATCGTAAATGAAACGAAGTATGTTCAAAATGGATACATAAAATAAGTTGTCTTTTATGAAAGTTCATGTTAAAATTTCCATAGAAAGTAGGTTGTATGGAAATGATTGGAACTTGTTTATTTATTTTTTTCGGCCGCATGTTGGATGTATCGTTAGGTAGCCTTAGAATTATCTTTTTAGGAAAGGGGAAGTCACTACTAGCGTGTGTTTTTGGGTTTTGTGAAATTTTTATTTGGTTTTTAGTTGCGAGAAACGTTCTTTCTGGAACGAGTGAATGGTGGTATATTTTTCCTTATTCTTTTGGATATGCAGCAGGAACTTATATTGGAAGTTTATTGAACGAAAAATTTGTAGGTGGCAATTTAGGTGTACAAGTTGTAACGAGTCATCACGATGTGAAGGTGTTGGAACATATTCGGTCAAATGGATATGCGGTGAGTGCGATCGATGTACAAGGAAAAGAAGAGACAAGCAAGTATATGCTTTTTATCGAAATCGATAAAAAACATGTGGAACATTTAAAAGGGGTAGTAAAAGAGGTAGACCCTACAGCATTTTTAGTAGTGAGTGAGACAAAATATGTTCAAAACGGGTATTTTAAATAAGACAATTTGTCTTATTTTTTTGTATAAATTAAAAAGAGTTACATATTTTTTAATAGAGGTGAGTTATGAAAAAACTATTATGTTGTATGATAACGATATTGTGTTTTGTTCCAATGATTCCAGTCCGTGCAGTAGGTTTGAAATTGGCAGAGAATGCAAAAAGTGCGATTTTATTGGAGGCAAGCACAGGACATATTATTTACGAAAATAATTCTCATGAAAAGTTAGCACCTGCTTCTATGACAAAGATGATGAGTATGTTACTTATTATGGAAAGTATTGAGAAAGGAATTTTAGATTGGGAAGAAGAAGTTACCGTTAGTGAGAATGCTTCTAAGATGGGTGGAAGCCAAATTCTTCTGGAAACTGGCGAAAAGATGAAAGTGAAAGATTTATTCAAAGGAATTGCAGTTGCAAGTGGAAATGATGCGGTTGTAGCACTTGCGGAAAGAGTTGCAGGTACGGAAGAACAATTTGTAACGATGATGAATCATCGTGCGAAAGAGTTAGGATTAAAGGATACGCATTTTAAAAATCCGCATGGATTAGATACAGCAAATCATTATTCTAGTGCATACGATATGGCGATGATTGCAAAAGAATTAGTCAAACATGAAAAAGTATTAGAGTATTCATCGATTTATGAAGATTATTTAAGAAAAGGAACAGATAAAGAAATATGGTTAGTAAACACCAATAAATTAGTTAAGTTTTATCAAGGGTTAGATGGTCTTAAGACGGGATATACAAAAGAAGCGGGATATTGTTTAACATCGACTGCTGAGAAAAATGGAATGAGACTTATTACAGTTGTTATGGGGGAACCGGATAGTAAGACGAGAAATGCAGAAACGACAGAGATGTTAGATTATGGTTTTTCACAGTACGAAGTAGAACATGTATTGAGTAAAGATTCTAATCTGGGAAAGATTGAGATAGAAAAAGGAAAACAAAAATATGCGACATTGGTTCCGAGTGAGGAGATCACATTGTTACATAAGCGAACAGAACAGAAGAAAACAGCTACTTATGATGTACAGTTAAACAAAGTAAAAGCTCCTGTGAAAGTAGGAGATTCAGTTGGTAAACTAAACGTAAAAGTTGATGGGAAAACTGCGCAGACAATTGATGTTACGATTAAAGAAGAAGTAGAGAAGGCTAATTTATGGGAGTTATATTTACGTTATGTTGGAGATATGATTTCTGGAAATATTAAACTAAAGTAAGTAATTCTTATAATTGCTTACTTTTTTTGTAATATATGATATAATAATTATAGAAATGAAGCGCTAGTACAGGCTTATTTATTAAGTTTTGTATTGGCGCTTTTTATTTATTTGTAAAAGGAGGGATATTAAATAAAGAAAAATTATACCAAAAATAGTAGAGAGGATGTTAGATGTGAAAAGAAAAAAAATATTATTAGGAATGATGATTTGCATTTTGGTTCTATGTCCAAGCGTAATTCAAGCGCATCCAGGGAATACGGATGCTTCTGGTTGTCATGTTTGTAGGACAAACTGTGAAAAATGGGGTTTGAAAACAGGAGAATATCATTGTCATGGAACAAATAATTCTACACAAAACCATGCCAATACTAATATCAATACTAATTCTCAAAATACTACGACGAATGGTGGGCAGAGTAATATGGTTCCAAAAACTCCACAGTTAAGTTCAGATACGTCTTTAAGTAAAATTATAGTTGAAGATCAAGAAATTTTGGTTAATGATGTTATGTCTCACACAACGAAAGAAGATCAAGTTAGAATTCAAGCATTTCCAACAGATAATAAAGCGTCAGTTCAATATGAGGAGATTGTTTCATTATCTTTGGGGCTTAATGAAGTTCATTTGGTAGTAACTGCTGAAAATGGAACGACAAAGGATTACACTTTGAATATTACACGCGAAGAAATTTTGAGTGACAATACTGATGTAAAAATTTGGGTCGATGGAAAAGAAGTGATATTTACTAATGGAAAAAGTAGTACGATTTATTTATCAGATCAAGATAAAGTAGATATTCGATATGAATTAGCAGATCAAAAATCTAAGATTAAGATAACAGGAAACGATAAAATTCCTAGTGGACGTAGTAGTATATTGGTAGAAGTAACAGCAGAAAATGGTAAAATGCAAACATATGAGATTATTGTAGAACGTATGGATACAGCAACATCAGTGATTTCAGTTATATTGATGTTTGCGATTGTACTTGGAGGACTTTGGATCTATGATCATTTTAAGCATAAAGGTAAGTATTGGCAACAAGTTAAGGATATGGTAAGACAAGCATTTGTGAGAAAAAGATAAATTTTAAGAGAAGCATTCGCTTCTTTTTTTCTTTTCAAGAAGGAGATTACCTCTTTGTTTCGTATGATATCGTTAGAGGTGATCAGATGAAAAAATGGTGGAAATATTGTTTGATGATCGTATTCTTATCTTCTTTTCTTCCCATTGTACAGGCAGGAAGTCAAGATACTCATATTACGAGAAAGATGATACCAAAAGTATTTTCTAATGTCGTCATACAAGGAAGAACTTATTGGAGTCAAATGGGATATCTGTATGCGAATGGGATTTTAGCATACTGTATTGAACCAGAAGTAGGACTAAGTGAATTTATCTACGATTCCTATTTAGATTTCGGAATAGAAGGTTTAACTCCGATACAAAAGGAACAAATGGAACTGATTGCTACATATGGTTATCAATACCCTGGTCATCAGTCAGATCGATATTATATGGCCACGCAAGAATTGTTGTGGGAAACAATTGGATATCAAGAAGTATATTTTACTACTGGTGCTGGGATGCAGGGGTTAAGAATTGATGTCAGTGCTGAAAAGAATGAAATTATGAGATTAATTCAAATGGATTGGAAAAAGCCTTCGTTTGATGAATCGACAGTAATTGTTTCGATGGGAAGTGAGATATCTCTTGCCGATCAGAATGCGGTACTATCTAGTTATCAAATAGAAAAGCAAACAGGAGTGAACGCGTCGATTGAAGGAAATGTTTTAAAAGTGACAGGGTTAACGGTAGGAAATGGCGAAGTTGTGATGAAGAGAAAAGGAAAGACAGGGCAACATAGTTTTGTCTATCGTAAAACAGGTTCTCAAACACTTGCGTCTTTATCTTTAAGTTCTATACTGCAAAGTAAAGTACATTTTGAAGTGAAGGGAGGAAAAATTAGAATTCAAAAAGTAGACCGTGATACGAATGAAAGTGTTCCTTCTGGATCAGCTAGTTTGAAAGGAGCGATTTACGAAGTAAAGGACGAAAGAGGAAATATTATAGATCATATCAAAACAGATGAAAATGGAATCGGAGAATCAAAAATGCTTGCATTAGGGGAATATACGGTACAGGAGAAAACACCTAGTATAGGATATTTGGTTGATCCTCAAATTTATACAGTCTTGTTATCGAAACAAGTTGGAGAAAGCATTGTAGTGGTGAAGTCAAAAGAACAAGTAATTACGAATCAGATTGAATTTATGAAGGTGTATAACGAAGGTGAAAGTGGGACACTGTTACCTGAGGAAGGAATTACATTTGAAATTTATAACCAATCAGAGGAACTTGTGAAAACAGTTGTAACAGATCGTACAGGATATGTATCTTTTCAATTACCGTATGGAAGTTATATAGTAAAGCAAAAAAATACAAGTCCTTATTATGAAAAAATAGATGATTTCGAAATACATGTATATGAAGAAAAGAATGAACCTATTCGTTATGTTTTATCTGATGCTCTCGTAAAAGCGAAGTTAAGAGTAGTAAAAATTGATGCGGATACAAAAGAAAAAATCAAAATGGCAGGGATCTCTTTTAAGATTAAAAATGCTGAAACTGGTGAATATATCAAGCAACGAGTAACATATCCAAATGAAGGAGAAATAGATGTATTTGAGACGGATGAAAATGGAAAATTTACGACTCCAGAACCTTTAGAGGGTGGAAAATATATTTTAGAGGAGATACATGCACCGGATGGGTATTTGCTTGGGACCTCAATATCATTTACGATTGATCAAGAATATCTCATCGATGGTGAAGTGATCGAATTAATCGTCGAAAATAGAAGACCAAAAGGCCGACTACAAATCGAGAAAACAGGAGAAAATATTTCGTATGAAAAAACATTGGGAGGAATTAAAACAAGGTATGAAAAAATTCCTTTACCTCAAGTTACTTATGAAGTTACGACGAAGCAAGATATCATTTATCAAAATCAACAGTTTAAAAGTGGTCAAGTATTTTTGGAATTAGTTACAGGAGAAGAAGGCGTTGCAATCAGTGATTTATTACCTCTTGGAACTTATTGTGTCAAAGAAAAAAGTGTACCTGATGGATATCAAATAGATTTGAAAGAATATTGTGGGACTTTAAAATTTCAGGATGATAAAACTCCCGAGGTGACTTTCAAGTTTTCCTTTCACAATGAAAAAGTGAAAAGAAAGCGATACTTTCAAAAATTAAAAGAACAGTTTGTCGGAATTATAAATCAAGAAGCTGTCTATCAAAATATAAGTATGGAAGGGATTGAATTTGGATTATATAATAAAGACACTTTAATATTGGATGACTTATCGGTCGAACCAGACACCAAGTTAGAGACGATAGTGACAGATGAAAAAGGCATCGGAATGATCGAGTTGCCACTTCCAAATGGAGCGTATTATCTAAAAGAACTCTCAGAAGTAGAACCGTATATCAAAGATGAAAGAAAGTATGAATTTACGATCGACAATACGACCAAACAAGAAGAGGATGTCTTAGAGACACCAATTATAAATCGTGTAAAAAAAGGAATATTGGAATTAACCAAGCGAGATTATGAGACTTCGCAAATCTTAAGAGGTGCAGAAATTACTTTGGCTTATGAAGATGGAACAGAAATAGCAATCGATTTATCGATGGGAGAATTAACTTTACGTCAAATGCCATATGGAACTTATCGATTGAAGGAAATAAAAGCTCCACAGTATTATCAAAAGAAAGAGGATTTTATATCATATGAATTGCAATCGGAAATTGGGAATGTAACAATTTATAATAAAAGAATTGTAATTCCTAAGGCAAGCGACACGATGAAATATACGAAAGTAACAATTTTTACCTTGTTTATATTTGGCATTTTATTAGTAGTAGGATCGAGATGGGTCGCACGAAGACGTGGATTATATTAGTGTTAGGATGTTGTTGTATTTTAGGGTCTATTTATATATATATTTCTGATCGTCGAGAAATTTCTATGCAAAAAGAAGAGGCAAAAGAAAAAATAGATCAAATAGAGACTTCTTCTAACAAGAAAAAGGAAGGATATTTAAAAATTCCATCCATAGCGTTATATCAGGTACTTGAAAAAGGAGATGTGACACAATTATTATCGGAGTCTAAAGTGGCTTATTGGAATGTACCGGATAGTAAAAATATTCATTTTGTGGGACATCGTATACCAGCTGTATTTGCATCACTAGAGAGGTTAGAAAAAGGAGAGATCGTAGAATTATATTGGAATGGAGTTTATGGAAGATATCGAGTTAGTGATTTTCAGGTCGTGAACGAAACAGAGTTTCCATCTTTTCCGTCAGTTGGGAATTTGGTCTTAATTACGTGTATGGAAGATGATTCTAAAAGATTGATTGTCCTATGTGAAAAAGAGAGTTGAATGCTTGTAGTCATTGACTTTACAGCGATTTGATAGTAAACTATTAGTAGTATGGAGGCGAGGCGGAATGGGACTGCAAGTGATGGAAAAATCTTTCGGTATTCATCCTAGCGATCGATCGGAACCCTTGCAGGCTACAATTTCAGATCATCATGGAGAAAAAGCGTGTGAACTCATGTATGGAACAGGAGAAAACACACAGATATTAACGATGGGATATGTACAGTTTGTAAAACAGTTTTCTGAATATATTCGCATGAGTCACGGTAGTTTGTATGGATTGAAAAATAAAAAAGGGTTTGATCTTACGAATAAGTATGAGGCAGCCTATATCTTTTGTGATCGTGAGAATACAGATTGTAATCGAATTGAAATTTATTTAGAAGGTGATTCTCTTAATTTTTATCAAGCGGTGGAAACAGAATTTGATCGCTATTTTAAAAAAGTACGCAAGGAAAGTGGACAAGTAAAGGAATACGATTTTTCAAATGAATATTATGGAAACTTGTCCGCACAACAAAAAGAGCGTATTCGAAGAGCGAAGTACAATGTAGTAAGTGATTTGGAAAATGAGAATCATAAGGGATTACTTCGCAATGCACGTAAGACGACTGCTGTTCAAATGGGAAAGGAACCTAGTCGTCAAATGTTAGAACCGGATGAATATTATCTATTTGAAATTGGAATCGTAACAGAGGAGTTTCCTATAGAAGTTCGAATTCGTGTACATCACAATGATCCGTTTGCTCGTCTTTTAAATTTAGTTTATATGCAAGTGAATGGAAAGAAACCAATGACACAAGGATCTCGCCATACGTTGGAATACATGAAAAAAATGTATGAACGTGCAAAAGCGCTAGAACTTATGAGTTTAGATCATACGGAAGAAGAAGTTTCTATTAAGAGTTGACTTCTTTTTCTTATGGTATAATAAAGAAGGTGATTAGAATGAAAACTTATATCAAGGGAAATTTTCGAAAAAGTATTTTTCGTTCTGATAAAGGATATGTCATTGGCATTTTTAAAGTAAGAGATACCAACGATGAAGCGATGAAAGATTATATCAATAAGACAATTACATTTACGGGATATTTTCACGAGTTAAACGAAGATGATACTTACTTATTTTATGGAGAAGAAGTGGAACATCCAAGATATGGATACCAATTTCAAGTGAACGATTACGAACGTGTGAAACCAGAGGGGAAAGATGGTGTCATTGAATTTTTGGCAAGTGATTTATTTCCTGGAATTGGAGAAAAGCAAGCAAAATTAATTGTGGATACTTTAGGTGAAAAAGCTTTGGATAAAATATTAGAAGATCCAAGTTGTCTGTCTCTCGTTCCTAAGTTATCTTCGAAAAAAGCTGATAAAATTTATCACATTTTAGAAAAATATGAAGAGAGTCATAAGATGATTGTCTATTTAAGTGATCTTGGTTTTTCTATGAAAGATGCTCTTTCTATTTATCACACTTATCGTTCGCATACGATGGAATATTTAGAGCATAATATTTTTAGATTGATCGACGATGTCGATGA